>NZ_JBKQWU010000031.1:0-42625 GCF_047275745.1 Amaricoccus sp. W119
GTCCCTCCAAACGCCGAAGCCGGGCGTTTCGCCACCCCAACCGCTCCACGCCCGGCCCCGGCTCTCACCTCAGCTTCAGGACATCGTCTGTCAGATCAAGTGCTGACTTATACAGTTGAACCCGCCGACGACGGACGCGTCGACGCGGTCGAGTAGCTTCCACCGGGCCTCCTCGGGTTCGAGCTCGAGGACATCTCCTGCCGCCCAGCTGAGCACGTCGTCCCAGATCAGGAAATGGGCGTCTCCATCCCAGGCGACAACTCCGAGTCGCCGGACCGCCGGTATTCGCGCGGGCACCGTCACGTCCTGCTGCGGCTCCCACGGGTCAGACAGCAATCGCAGCGTGATATCGCAGACACCCTCGAACGGCGAGCAGGCGAAAGCTGTCGGAGCCGCCTGTTTCGTCCTCCGGCCGACTGGCGATGGGTAGGTCGGCGACCGGATGTCGAGGTCGGTCCACGGGCGCGTCGGATCCGGCACCATGACCTCGACGACCGGATATCCGAAAACAGGGAGCAGCGCCTCGAGCGGGCTGTCGAAGGAGATGCCCTGCCAAGCGGCTGCATTGGTGGCGTCGGCGCTGCCCACGACCGCCATCAGCGGCCGGTCGGCACGGGCGTCGTCGGCTGGTCACAGTCCGACTGCCGCGAATGCCTCGGGCAGGTCGCGAATGGTGACGACTTCGGCGCCATCCTCGGCTTGCGCATCCTCGAGCCAGGCCGACCAGTCGTCCTGGCTCAAGGGGCGCGCCGCGGCGACGGTCGCACCCAACGGAAGCAGCCGCACCTGACCGAGAATGCGTTCGTCACCCATATGGCGGAGATCGGCTATCCGGCTGGTCTCCTCATAGACCCAGCCATCGATTTCGCGCTGTAGCGGCAGAAATCCGAAGGAGGCGATGCCGATGGCAAGCAGGAGTTGCGCCCAGATCATCGTCCTGAGCGAGGTTAACGCCCCCTCGAGCCATCGTCGCATCCGATGCCCATGCGGTTTCTGGAGCACTATCGCGGCCGCGCGCGCGTCTGACAATGCGCGCGCGAAGGCTCGGACGGGCGGCGGAGCAGATGAAAGGGGGGCCGGCGATTCGCCTCGGCCGCTTCGTGCGGAGGTGTAACACGACAAGAAGGGGATGCGCGGCGGCGCCGCGCAGACCTTTCGCTGTTCGGTCGCCGGTTCGACTCCTGGCCGGATCAGGCGGTGTGGCGGCCTGCTGAAGCTCGATCACCTCGGCCACGGCCGAGGCCGGCTGGCCGCCGAGCCCGCCCTCAAGAATGCCGTGCAGCCCCTCGCCGAGGGTCAGCCTGCGCTCTCGCCAATCGCCTTCAGCACCGGATGATGGAGCGCCATCGCCCCGATTGCTCCGACCGCCTGGTAGACCAGCCCACCCCTGGGCGCCGGTGACAGCGCCGGCAGCACCGTGCCGAGGCCAGTGATTTGGTTGATGCGGATCGACTCGATCTTCTCGGCCGGCTTCACCATCGTGGCTATGATCGCCGGCAGCGCTTCCAGCCGGGCGATCAGCAGCTTGAGCTCGATGATCTCCGGAGAAGGCGCATTCTCGGCCGCGATCAGCGTGGTCTGACCTTGGGCCGTAGCGCGTTTCTTGGTCGCCTCGGCGCGGATGGTGACTGGCGCCGCCTGGGCCTCGGCAATCTCGCGGATCCCCGCCGACCGGTCGGCCGCTGCCTCGCGCTCGGCCTTCGCCTCAACGCGGACGCGAGTCGCCTTCTTCTCGGCGATTTCCTCGGCGGCGGAATCGCGATGCGCTTCTGGCGCTCGGCCTCGGCGACCTTACGGCCGGTCGAGACGCTCGCCTCTACTGCCACCGGGAGCGCATATGGGGCGCCGAGGTCGTGTCTCCGGTGGTGGTGTAGCTCGCCGGTAGCGTCGCCGTCTTTCCAAAGGGGATGCGGTGAACTTCGAGAGCCCAGGCGTGGTTCCACCGACTTTGCCCAGCCGATCTCGTTACTTGAACGTCGCTCATCGTCGCTCAAGTACGGGACAGGTGGCTCTAATGAAATCAATATCTTAGGCCTCAGAGAAGGTTGGATGGCGATCGTTTGGCCAGCCAATATCAAGAGTCTGTGACCTCCCCCGCGAGCCGCCGGTGCGGGCGTGCCGGAGACCCTGGCCGGGCCGGAGTCTCGATCATTTCAGCCGTGAGCGCGGGGTATCGCCGCGCCGGGGCCGAAGCGCGGAGTGGGCCCCGCGCCAGGGATGGGGCTATTCGGGGTTCCGGCCGGGGGCCTGATCGGCCGGGCTCGCATGCATTATCTCGTCGTCCTCCGGGCCGTCGACGATCAGATACCCGGCGAGCCCGCGCTCGGCGCGGGAGAGCGCATGATCGACGAGGACGAAGGTTCCGGCGCGGTCGATCGTGAAGTCGACCACCGTCGCTCCCCCCGGCGGCACGCTGACCGTCTGCACGTTCGTCAGCGGCGGCGAGGTGATGCTGGCGAGCGGATAGACATTGTCGAAGATCTCGCCGATGACGTGGAACGACGAGGTGAAGTTGGGACCGCCAACGCCGAAGAAGACGCGGACCCGCTCTCCGGGATTGGCATAGAGCGGATGCTCCTTGGTCAGCGCGCCGACCGAACCGTTGAAGATGAAGTATTCCGGATTCTCGGAGATCAGCTTGTCGTAGTCCATCTCCATCAGGCCTCGGGTGCCGTAGGGCTCCACAGTGTAGATCTCGCCCTGCATCACGTAGAATTCGCGGTCCACCTGCGGCAGCCCACCCTCGGGCTCGACAACGATGAGACCGTACATGCCGTTGGTGATGTGGTGGGCGACGCTCGGCGTCGCGCAGTGATAGACATAGACGCCCGGCTTGAGCGCCTTGAAGGTCACCACGGTCGCCCCGCCGGGCTCGGTCTGGGTCGCATGCGCGCCGCCCCCGGGACCGGTCGCGGCGTGAAAATCGACCGAGTGCATCATGACGCTGTTCGCATGGTTCTTGAGCGTCACCTCGACGGTGTCGCCGACCCGCACCCGCACCAGCGGCCCCGGAACCTTGCCGTCGAAGGTCCAGAACTCGTAGGAGGTGCCGTCGTCGAGCCTGCCCTTGAGTTCGACGGTTTCGAGTTCGACCTTCACGACCTGCGGCGCCCGCTGGCCGATCGGGTCGGGAAGATCGGCGGGGTCGCGCACGATGTCGGCGCCGTCTTCCCCCTCGGCGGTCCGCTCGCCCCCGACGACGCGGATCAGCCCCTCCATGCCCGCCGCCCGGTGTCCGGCGATCGTGCAGTAATAGGCGAACTCGCCCGGGCTGGTGGCGCGAAAGGAGAAGGTCGAGGAGGCGTTCTTGCCGATCACGAGCGAAGATCGCGCGCCGTACTGGTCGACGAAGATGTCGTGCTCGGCGCCCTCGCCGTTGATGAGGATGATCTGCACGAGTTCGCCCTCGTGCACGGTGAGGGTCGGGTTGACCTGCTTGTCGATCGTACCGCCGACGCCGATGTAGACCATGCGGCCCTCGGCGATGCCGGTCCGAAGGGTGAAGGACAGCGGGGCGTGATAGCTGACGTCCGGCGAGGCCGCGGCCGGTGTCGCGCCCTCTGTCGCGTCCTCTGTCGCGCCCCCTGTCGCGCCCTCGTTCGAGGCTTCGCTGGCGCCCTCGGTGGCCGCCTGGCCGGATTCCCCTGCGGCCTGCGCCACTTCGGTCCCGGCGCCATGCTGATGTTCTTGGGCGAGGGCCGCGTGCATCGCGGCGAGCGAGCCGACCGCCACGGCGCAGAGGATGAGCAGGCACAGGGCGAAACGGCGAAACGGCGCGTGCCCGGCGCCGGGCAATCTTGCGTACTTCGAGAGAGACATCGTCGTATCTCCGATGACGTTGAAAAGAGCCGAGCCCGGCTTCACGGGCCGTGACAGACTTTCCACTACGTCCCGGCCCTTGATCGTTGCGCGATCGCAAGCAACCGGTATCAGGGGATCGGATCGGCAGAAGGCCCCGCGGCGGACCTGCGAGCCCGGTCGCACCTGTCGCTCAGCCTCCGGCGGTTGCCTCGCGGTTCGTCATCGATGAAATTCGCCTGGAAGGGGGGCGGCGCGGACGCGGCGCTAGCTCGGCGCGGCCAGACCCCGCGGCGCGGCGCGGGCGCGTTCCGTCGCCGCCGGGCCCGCGCGTCGAGCCATATGTGTCGAGTACGCCGGGAAACGCATTGAGGGCGTTCAGCCGCGCACCGAACCGCGCCCAGCCCATGAAGCCCCTGGAGCGGGGCTTCCGGAGGAGGTCAATGTCGAGCCCATCCCCGAAAGGGGAAACGCGGTCAGTGGCCGATCTTCCAGCGCGAGGAGACCTGGTTCCCGCTGGGCTTGCAGATCGAGCAGCCGCAGCCCGCGAGATGCTTCTTGTTCACGAGCTTCGGCTCATCGACGCTGCGCTCCGACCGGGCGAGCGCGGAGCGCAGGGTTCCGTTCAGCGTGCTGATCTGGGGCGCGGACACCACGCGGGCGCAGCCGTGGCCGCAATCGGGGCATTCGGCGGCGCTCTCGCTCGCCGCCATGATCATCCAGGCGCGGAACGGGCCGCAGTCGCCGCAGACGAAATCGTAGATGGGCATGTCTTCTTCCTTCCGCGTTTCTGACGAGAGGCGGCTCAGAGCCACCCGTCGAGGATGAGGTAGCCGGGCACCCAGCCGGTCACGACGCCGGCGAAGACCGTGAAGCTCGCCGTCGGGCCGAGGATGTCCTTCTTCAAGGCGAGAAGCAGGAAATACATGAACCAGAGCGCGCCCCAGATCACCCAGTTGATGGCCATCCAGATTTCGAGGGTCGACTGCATCGAGGCGAGGCTGCCGAGCACCACCGGAACCGTGGTGATCGCGACGAAGAGGCTGAACCAGCCGAGCCCGCGCCCGTCCACATCGGCGAACCGGTTGTAGGCGACCCAGAAATAGGTGGCGGTGAAGAGCAGCGTCAGCGCGGCCGCCTTGACCGAGCCGAGGTCGGCACCGGGGCCGAAGGCCCAATAGATCACCACGGCGAGCGTGGCGAAGCCCGAGACGACATTGATCACCGCGATCTCGCGGTCGTCGATCTTGCCGTGCAGCCAGAGGCCGTTGAGGAACAGCACGGCGCCCACGTAGAGCAGGCCAAATCCGAGTAGCATGGGAATTCTCCGCGATGGCGAAGCGGGCCCGCGCCGGAGGCGGGGCCCGCCCGCGCTCAGCTCGACGTTGCGACGGACACTTCGGGGACCATGCGTCGTGGCCCCTCGGCGTTCGGGCGGATGTCGAAGTCGAAGATCGCGGTCGGAATCGCCAGCGTCGCGCAGACGTTCGGAATGTCGACGATGCCGGCGATGCGGCCCTCGCCCGGCGCCGTGCCGAGGATCATGTAGGCCTGTTCGCCGGAATAGCCGAATTTCTTCAGATATTCGATCGCGTTCAGGCAGGCCCGGCGATAGGCGACATGGGCGTCGAGATAGTACTGCTCGCCGGTATGCTCATCGACCGAGATGCCCTCGAAGATGAGGTAGTCATCGAAATGCGGGTCGATCGGGCTCGGCTTGAAGATCGGGTTGATGATCCCGTATTTCGACATGCCGCCCTTGATCACATCGACCTTGATGTCGATCCAGCCCGCCATCTCGATCGCGCCGCAGAAGGTGATCTCGCCGTCGCCCTGCGAGAAGTGGATGTCGCCCATCGAAAGCCCGCCGCCCTTCACATAGACCGGGAAATAGACCTTCGAGCCGCGCGACAGATTCTTGATGTCGCAGTTGCCGCCATGTTCGCGCGGCGGCACCGTGCGCCAGGCCTCGGCGGCGGCGGCGTCGCGCGCGGCGCCCGTCATCTGGCCCATGAGCGCGGTGTCGGCGTAGGGCGGCGCCGCGAGCGGCGGCACGCGGTTCGGATCGGTCGCGATCAGCGCCGCCTCGCGGCGGTTGGCCTCGGCGAGCAGCTTCTCGTCGGGCAGGCAGCCGATCAGGCCGGGATGGATGAGGCCCGGATAGCGCACGCCCGGGATGTGGCGCGAGGTCGTGTAGATACCCTCGAAATCCCAGCAGGATTTGGTCGCATTCGGATAGTGCTCGGTCAGGAAACCGCCGCCGTTCTCCTTGGCGAAGAGCCCGTTGAAGCCCCATTCGGAGCTTTCGAGCGCGCCGATGTCGAGAATGTCGACGACGAGCAGGTCACCGGGCTCGGCGCCCTCCACGCCGAACGGGCCGGAGAGATAGTGGACGCGCGTCAGATCGACATCGCGGATGTCGTTCGCGCTGTCGTTGTTGCCGATCTGGCCACCGGTCCAGTCGTAGCATTCGACCCGGAAGACATCGCCGGGCTTGAACGTCTCGACCATCGGGATGTCGGGATGCCATCGGTTGTGGGTCTTGATATCCTGTTCCTCGGGCGCCTTGTTGAGATCGATCTTGAAGGCCGTCTTCGGCATTTGGATTCTCCCTGTCGTCGGACCCGCCGGTTGGCGAGTCGCGAAAGGAAGCGTATGCAGGGCAATGTAACCGGCCTCGCATCCGCGCCGGGCCGCCGTGTAACGTTTTGTAACGCGAAGGCTCGGACCCGGCGGCCTCGCGGCATAGTCGCCGAAAACGGTTTCACTCGGGAGGGAGCTTCCATGAAGGCAAGGATTCTCCTGGTCGATGACGATCGTCGGCTCTGCGGTTTCCTCGCGCGCTTTCTCACGGACGAAGGGTTCGAGACCACCAAGGCCCATGACGGGATCGGAATGCGGCGCGCGCTCGCCGACGCGGGTTTCGACCTCGTGCTGCTCGACCTCGGCTTTCCCCGCGGCGATGACGGGCTTTCGCTCGCGCGCGACCTGCGGGCGCAGTACGAATCCGCCCTGATCGTGCTCACCGGCAAGAACAGCACGATCGACAAGGTGGTCTGCCTCGAGCTCGGGGCGGACGACTATGTGACGAAGCCGTTCGAGCCCAGGGAACTGCTCGCGCGCATCCGCGCCGTGCTGCGACGAGTGATGACCCGGCCGGAAATAGCGCCGGTCCCGGCGGCGGAGGAGCTTCGCTTCGACGGCTGGTCGCTCGATCTGGCGCGGCGCGAGGCCTATGATCCGGTCGGGGCGCCAGCGGGGCTGACGAGCATGGAGTTCGACGTGGTCGCGGCGCTGGCGCGCAGACCCGGCCGCGTGCTCTCGCGCGATCAGCTGCTCGACCTCGTGGCGAACCGGTCCTGGACGCCTTGCGACCGCAGCGTCGATGTGCTCGTCGGCAAGGCGCGGCGCAAGCTCGGCGACGAGGGGCCGAACCATCGCATCATCCGCACCGTCCGCGGGATCGGCTACGTCTTCGCGCCCGAGGCCGCGCCGCGCGCCTGAAGCGCCGCTCGGACGGCGCGCGCCAGCGTTCCGAGGTCGACGGGCTTGACGAGGAAGCCCGCGCCCGGAACCGGGCCGCGCGGCCTCCGGGCCGGGTCCGCGGTGAGAAGCAGCAGGGCGAGGCCGGGATGCCGGCCCGCCGCCTCGCGCGCGAGATCCATGCCGTCGCGCCCTCCGCCCAGACCGATATCGGTGACGAGCAGGTCGAACCCCTGTCCCCCGCCCAGCAATGCGCTCGCCTCCTCCGCGCCCGCGGCCAGTGTCACGCGGTAGCCGAGGTGTTCCATCTGGCGGCCGAGGGTGCGGAGCAGATCGGCGTCGTCCTCGACCACCAGAAGGCGCTCGGAGCGTCCGGTGGGGATCGGGTCGCGTCCGGGGGCGGCCGCCTCCATGCCCATCCCCGAGCCCACGCCCGAGCCCACCGGCAGGCGGATCGTCGCGGTGAGGCCCTCGCCCTTCCGGCTGTCGAGCCTGAGCGCGCCGCCCGAGCGTTCGGCGAAGGCCGCGACCATCGCGAGCCCGAGGCCGAGCCCCCGACCGGCGGGCTTGGTCGTGACGAAGGGCTCCGCCGCTTGCCCGATCACATCGTCGGGCAGGCCCGGCCCGGTGTCGGTGAGCGAGAGATCGACGAACCCCTCCCCGGCCCGCGCCGCGACGATCAGCGTGCCGCCCTCCGTCATCGCATCGCGGGCGTTGATCGCGAGATTGATCAGGCTCGCCTCCAGCTGGCCGCGGTCGACAAGCACCGGCGGGGTGTGTTCGGGCACATCCAGCACGATGGCGATGTCGTCGCCGAGCGCGCGGTCGAGCAGGCGCAGGGTCGCGGGCAGGGTCGCGGCGAGATCCGTCACCTCGGCGTGGAGCGGCGCGCCCCGGGCATGGGAGAGCAACCGGCTGGTCAGTTCCATCCCGCCCCGCACCGCCCCCAGCGCATCCTCCACCATCTCGCGCAGCCCGGCTTCGCCTTCGAGCCGTTCGCCGAGCAACTGCAGGTTGCCAAGGATGACCGCGAGCGTGTTGTTGAACTCATGCGCGACGCCGGCGCTCAGCTGCCCCAGCGCATCGAGCCGCTGGGCGCGCCTGAGCTTCTCCTCGGCGGCGTCGCGTTCATCGAGGAGCCGCAACCGCTCGAAACAGCGCCCGAGCGTCCGGTCGAGGTCGTAGAAGAAGAAGGGCTTCATCAGGAAATCGTAGGCCCCGGCCTTGAGCGCCCCGATGGCCGTCTCGAGCGAGGCATAGGCCGTCATCATCACGACGACCGCCCGCGGCGCCGCCCGCCGGATGTCGCCCACCAGCGCCACGCCGTCGTCGCGGCCGAGCCGCACATCGACCAGCGCCACATCCGCCGCCCAGTCCGCGAGCACGGCGCGCGCGGAGGCGGCGTCCTGGGCGACGCGGGTCTCGTGCCCTTCGAGAGAGAGCAGTTTCGCGAGGCTCTCGGCGAAATCGTCGTCATCGTCGATGACAAGGAGCCGCCAGGGCCGCCCGGGGAACTCAGCCATCGCCCGGCTCCCGCGGCTTCGGCAGAAGGAGGGAGATCGTCGCCCCCTCGCCGCCCGTCGGTCCGAACTCGATCGCACCGCCGTGCATCTCCATCACCCGCTGGACGACCGACATGCCGAGGCCGACGCCATAGGACTTGGTGCTGAAGAGCGGCTCGAAGATGCGCGCCCGCGCCGCCTCGGGAATTCCGCCGCCATTGTCGGCCACGAAGATCGCGACGGTGTCGGTCCGGGCCCGCGTCCCGACCACGATCCGCCCGCCGCCCTCGGGATGGGCCTCGCGCACGGCGTGGAGCGCATTGTCGAGCAGATTCACAACCGCCTGCCGGAGCCGCTCGGCATCGGCGGGGATCGTGATGCCGGCGGCGAGGTCGAAATCGATGAGCGGCGCGGCCGCGTGCTCGCCGACCTGCGCCGCGAGCCAGGCGTCGATCGGGAGCGGCGCGAAGACCGGTTCGCGCTGGCGGGAGAAGTCGAGCAGTTCCTCGATGATCCGGGAGCAGCGCTGGACACTCCGCCGGATGCGCGCGAATTCGGGGCCGTCGCGCTCGGCTTCCGGCAGGGACCGGTCGAGCACATCCACCGAATTGGCAAGCGCGCCGAGCGGGTTGCGCAACTCGTGCCCGACCGTCGCGGTCAGCTTGCCGATCGCGGCCAGCCGCTCGGTCCGTGCAAGCTCGGCCTGGGTCGCGCGCAATTCCTCCAGCGAGGCGACGAGTTCACGCTCGGCGAGCTCCCGGCTTTCATGCGAGAGCACGATCCACCAGGCCCCGATCGCGAGCAGCGGCAGCACGGCGATGAAGACGCGGATCAGCATCTGCCCGTTGGTGAAGGGCGCCGGATCGATATGCAGTTCCGCGAGCCGGTAGGTCAGCAGGAACACGGCCGCCGCCACGGTCCAGAGCACCAGCGTGATCCCCGCCGCCTTGGCCGCGCGCTGCATCGGACGCAGCGCGAAGCGCTGGCCGGGCGCGCTGACCCGCACCACGCCGCCCTGAACGACGCGGCGTTGCGTGGCACCGGGGGCACCCAGGGGCGCGGCCTTGCACATGTCATGGCAATGCGTGTCGAGGCCGCAGCAGAGCGAGCAGATCGGACCCTCGTAGAACGGACAGAACGCCATGTCCGGCTTTTCGTAGGAATGGTCGCAGGTCCGGCACCGGACCACCTCCCGCCCGCGTTCGGGGTAGTCGGCCGGGCGCAGGATATAGGTCCGGCCGCGCGTCGCGACACCGATCGCCACGGCCGAGACCATCGCGACGACGAAAGCGATCGGCGCCGACCAGGCCTGGGCGCCGGGACCGAGAACACCGCCGTAGCAGACGAGCCCGACCACGGAGGCGAGCGCCATCGAGCCGCAGCCGACCGGGTTGAAGTCTGGCAGATAGGCGCGCTTGAACTCGGGGATCGGCGGGCTGACCCGGAGCGGCTTCAGGATCGCCAGATCCGCCACCAGTGAGCCGAGCCAGGCGGTGGCGATATTGGCATAGACCGCCAGCACCAGTTCCAGCGTGTCGAAGATGCCGAGCAGGATCAGCAGGAGGGCGATCAGGATATTGAAGACGAGCCAGACCACCCGCCCCGGATGGTAATGCGTCACGCGCGAGAAAAAGTTCGACCAGGCGAGCGAGCCGGCGTAGGCGTTGGTGACGTTGATCTTGACCTGCGACACCATGACGAAGAGCGTCGCCGCCGCGAGCGCCGTCTCCGGACTGGCGAAGACATATTCGTAGGCGAGCGTGAACATGTGGATCGGCTCCAGCGCCTCGGCCGTCGGCCGGCCCGCCGAGACGACCAGCACCGCGAGCAGGCTGCCGCCCAGCATCTTGAGCCCGCCGACCACGATCCACCCCGGCCCCGCCGACAGCATCGCCGCCCACCAGCACCGCCGGTTGGTCCGCGTGAGATCCGGCAGGAAGCGGAGGTAATCGACCTGTTCGCCGACCTGCACCGTCAGCGAGCAGAGCACCCCGACCGCGCCGCCGAAGGCGAGAAAGCCGAAGCCACTTTCGGCCCCGGCGAAGTCGCGCCATTGATCGAGCGCGCCGGGGTCCCTGACGATGATGAAGAGAAACGGCGCCACCAGCATCACGACCCAGAGCGGCTGCGTGATCATCTGCAACCGGCTCAGCATCGTGATCCCCATCGCGGTCAGCGGAATGATCACGAGCGAGGAAACCACATAGCCGACGACGAGCGGCACATCGGCGTAGACACGCATCGCCTGTGCCATGATCGCGCCTTCGAGCGCGAAGAAGATGATCGTGAACATGGCGTAGATCAGCGAGGTGATCGTCGAGCCGATATAGCCGAACCCGGCGGCCCGCGTCAGCAGGTCCATGTCGATGTTGTAGCGGCTGGAGTAATAGGCGATCGGCAGGCTGGTGACGAAGATGAAGACGGAGACGCAGAGGATGGCCGGGATCGCATTGGTGAAGCCGTAGCGGAGCGTGATGGCGCCGCCGATGGTCTCGAGCGCGAGAAACGCGATGCCGCCGAGCGCGGTGTTGGAGATGACGAAGGGCGACCAGCGGCGGAAGGAATGCGCGGCATAGCGCAGCGCATAATCCTCCATCGTTTCGTTCGCGACCCACGACCGGTAGGACCGGATCGACGGCCGCTGCTCCGCCGCGCGCGCCATGCTTCCCCTCCCTCCGGTCGATCTCGTCCGCCGGCTTTCTCGTCCTTCCGCCCGACCTCTTCCGCCGGGCCACGGCTGTAGCGCATCCGATCCCGGCCTTCATAGTTCGGCCCCTCGGGCCCGTCGAGGCGACCTTTTGGTCTCGCCGACCTCGGCGGCGGTAGCGAACACTCGTACACGGCGACGATCACCGGGACGAAAATTGCGCGGCCCAACTCCGGCATTCGCGGATGCGCGCACTTGGACCTCCGGGCGATCCGCGTTAGCTCATCGCGGGCAAGCCGCCGCGAAGGTCGTCCATGCCAGATGCCCCCGCCCCGCCCGCGGCGAAAGCCGCCCAGCGCCCGCCGGAAGCCGCTCCATCCCCGGCGGCGGCCGATCCGCCCCGGGTGGACGCCGCCCTCCCGGAGCCGTTCGCGGGCTGGTTCGCCCGGCAGGGCTGGCAGCCGCACGCGCACCAGCTCGAGCTTCTCGCCCGGGCGGGCGACGCCTCGACGCTGATGATCGCGCCGACCGGCGGCGGCAAGACGCTCGCGGGCTTCCTGCCGAGCCTGATCGCCCTCGGCGCGACGCCCCCGCCGGGGCTTCACACGATCTACGTCTCGCCACTGAAGGCGCTGGCGGCGGATATCCGGCGCAACCTCGAACGGCCCATCGCCGAGATGGGGCTCGCGATCCGGGTCGAGGGCCGCACCGGCGACACGCGCGCCGCGACGCGCGCGCGCCAACGCGTCGATCCGCCGCATATCCTGCTGACCACGCCCGAGTCGCTGGCGCTCATGATCTCCTACCCCGAGGCGCCCCGCCTGCTCGGCTCGGTCGAACGCGTCATCGTCGACGAGATCCACGCGCTCGCCGAATCGAAACGGGGCGACCAGCTGGCGCTCTGTCTCGCGCGGCTCCGGGGCCTCGCGCCGGGCCTCCGCCGCGTCGGCCTCTCCGCGACGGTCGAGGACCCGCCCGCCCTCGCCCGGTTTCTCGGTCCCGGCACCGCGCTCCTGATCGCCGATCCCGGTCCCGAGCCCGACATCACCATCCTCGAAACCGGAACTCCGCCGCCCTGGGCAACGCAGGGGGCGCGCTACGCCGCGCCCTCGGTAATGGAGTTGATCCGCGAAGCGCGCACCTCGCTCGTCTTCATCAACACGCGCGCGCAGGCCGAGCTCTTCTTCCAGGCGCTCTGGGCCGAGAACACCGACGGCCTGCCGATCGGCCTGCACCACGGCTCGCTCAGCCGGGAGGCGCGGTCGCGGGTCGAGGATGCGATGGCGCGGGGCGAGCTTCGCGCCATCGTCGCGACCGGCAGCCTCGATCTCGGCATCGACTGGGGCGATGTCGATCTGGTGATCCAGGTGGGAGCGCCGAAGAACATCAAGCGGCTGGTCCAGCGGATCGGGCGGGCGAACCACCGCTACAACGCCCCCTCCCGCGCCGTGCTGGTTCCCGCCAATCGCTTCGAGGTCCTCGAATGCCGCGCGGCGCTGGAAGCGGCCCGGGAGAACGACCTCGATGGCGCGCCGCGCGCGGCGGGACCGCTCGATGTCCTCTGCCAGCACATGCTGCTCACCGCCTGCGCCGGGCCGTTCGACGCGGAGGCGCTGCTCCGCGAGATCCGGACGGCGGCGCCCTACGCCCGCCTCTCCCGCGCCGATTACGACGCCTGTCTCGACTTCTGCGCCACCGGAGGCTACGCGCTCCGCGCCTACGACCGCTGGCGGCGCCTCGTCGAGCGCGACGGGCTCTGGCAGCTGCGCGATCCGCGCCGGGCGAAGACGATCCGGATGAACGTCGGCACCATCGCCGCCACCGAGACGCTCAAGGTGCGGATGCGGGGCAATTTCGCCGCGCTGGGCGAGATCGAGGAGGATTTCGCCGCCACGCTCTCGCCGGGCGACACCTTCCTGATCGGCGGGCAGACGGTGCGGTTCGAATCGCTCCGCGAGATGGTCGTGGAAGTCACGCGGCAGGCGTCGCAGAGCCCGAGGATCGCCGCCTTCATGGGCGCCAGGCTCGCCACATCGACCCGGCTCTCGCACCGGGTGATGGATCTGATCGCCGATCCGGCGCGCTGGGCGACGCTGCCTCCGCATATGCGCGACTGGCTCGCCACTCAAGGACGGGTCAGCCGGCTGCCGGAACCCGACCGCCTGCTCGCCGAAAGGTTCCGGCGGGGCGGGCGCTGGCATCTCTGCCTCTACGGTTTCGCCGGGCGCAACGCGCATCAGACACTGGGTCTGCTCGTCACGCGGCGGATGGAAACGGCGGGGCTCAACCCGCTCGGCTTCGTCGCGAACGACTACGCGCTGCTCATCTGGGGGCTCGACGAGGTGCGCGATCCCGCCGCGCTGCTTTCGCCCGAGGGGCTCCGCGAGGGGCTCGAAGGCTGGCTCGGCGAGAACGCGGTGATGAAGCGCACCTTCCGCACGGCGGCGACCATCGCCGGTCTCATCGACAAGAACCTGCCCGGCCTCAGGAAATCCGGACGGCAGGCGACCTTCTCGACCGACATCCTCTATGACACGCTGCGCCGCTACGATCCCGAGCACCTGCTGCTCCGGGTCACGCGCGAGGAGGCGGCGCACGGGCTCGTAGATTTCGACCGGATCGAGGAAATGCTGGCGCGTGTCTCCGGCCGGATCGACGCGGTGAGCGCGCCGCATGTCACGCCCTTCGCCGCGCCGCTGCTCCTCGAGGTCGGAAAGGTCCCGATCCGGGGCGCGGCCGAGGCCCGGCTGCTGACCGAGGCGGCCGAGGCGCTGATGCGGGAAGCGGGCCTTGGCACCTGACGGGTTGCGCCACCGGTACTGATGGGGCTAAGCGGGAAGCCCATGGGGCAAAGCGTGAACATGCTGGAGCGCGTGATCGACTTCGCGGGGGTCCGCGTGACGGCGCGGGCCGCGGGCTCGCTCTGGTGGGCGGAACACCGGCTGCTCTGCGTCGCCGACCTGCATCTGGCGAAATCGGAGCGGATCGCGCGGCGCGGCGGCGCGCTGCTGCCGCCTTACGAGACGCGCGAGACCATCCGCCGCCTCGCCGCCGAGATCGCCGCGCTCGATCCGGCGACGGTCCTCTGCCTCGGCGACAGTTTCGACGACATGGCGGGTGCGGCGGCGCTGGAACCCGCCGACCGCGCCGAACTGGCCGCGCTGGCGCGGGGGCGGGACTGGCTCTGGCTCGCCGGCAATCACGATCCGGCGCCGCACGGGTTCGCCGGGCGGTGCCTCGGGACGCTCCGGCTCGGCCCGCTCACCTTCCGTCACGCCGCAGCCCGCGACGCGGAACCGGGCGAGATCTCGGGGCACTATCACCCGAAGCTGCGCCTTCCCCTCAGGGGGCGGGCCCTGGCACGGCCCTGTTTCCTCTGGGACAGCCGCCGGCTGATCCTGCCGGCCTTCGGCGCCTATACCGGCGGGCTGGAGGTCGGGAGCAGCCCGCAGCTTCTCGGCCTGCTCGAACCCGGGGCGCGCGCGATCCTGACGGGGGAGCCCTGCGTGATCCTGCCGGTCCCGACGCGCGCCTGAGGAGGGACGGCTGGCCGAAGCCGGCGCTCCGCGGTTCAGGCGGTCAGGTCCCGCGGCTCGGCGAGGCCATGCGCCCGGCAGCAGGCGGTGACCGTATTCGCGAGCAGGCAGGCGATCGTCATCGGACCGACGCCGCCCGGCACCGGCGTGATCGCGCCCGCGACATCGGCGACATCGTCGAAATCGACATCGCCCACCACGACGGATTTGCCGCCCGGCACCTCGACCCGGTTGATGCCGACATCGATCACAGTCGCGCCGGGCTTGATCCAGCTCGCCTTGACCATCGCGGGACGGCCGACCGCCGCGACGACGATATCGGCGCGCGACACCACCTCCTCGATATTCGCCGTCCGGGAATGTGCGATCGTCACGGTGCAGCTGTCGCGGAGCAGAAGCTGCGCCATCGGCTTGCCGACGATATTGGAGCGGCCGATGACGACGGCGCTCCTGCCGGAGAGATCGCCGAGCCGGTCGCGCAGCAGCATGAGGCAGCCGAGCGGCGTGCAGGGCACCATCGCCCGCTGCCCCGTCGCGAGACGGCCGGCGTTCGAGATGTGAAACCCGTCCACATCCTTCTCGGGGGCGATCGCATTGATGACCAGCGCCTCGTCGAGATGCCCCGGCAGCGGCAGTTGCACGAGGATGCCGTGGATCGTGGGATCGGCGTTCAGCCGCTCGATCAGTTCGAGGAGTTCCGCCTGCGTGGTCGTGGGTTCAAGCCGGTGCTCGGCGGAATGCATGCCGCATTCCACGGTCTGCCGCGCCTTGTTGCGGACATAGATCTGGCTCGCCGGGTCCTCGCCGACCAGCACCACCGCGAGCCCCGGGACCAGCCCGGCCTCCTCGCGGATACGCGCCACTTCCTCGGCGACGCGGCCCCTGATCCGCGCCGCGAAGGCCTTGCCGTCGATCACTTCCGCGCGCGTCTTCGTGTCCGTCGTCATCTGCCAAGCTCCCATGAACCCGGTCCCCGCCCGAAGCGGAGCTTCGAAGCGCGGCCCATCCGCGATTTCAGTCGCGCCCGAGATCGCGCCCGTGTCCGGGTCCGAGCCGGCGTTCCTCGAGCGCGATCGACCAATCTATCAACCGGCGCCACAGCGCCTCGACGAGCTCGGGATCGAGCTCGTTCTCCTCCGCCGTGCGCCTTGCCCGCGCCACGACCTCCTCGACACGGGTCTCGATCCGCGCCGGCCATCCGTTTCCGCGCTTCAACTCCGCCGCGCGCTCGATATAGCGCCGCCGCTCCGAGAGCATGGCGACGAGTTCACGGTCCAGGCGGTCGATCTCCCGTCGGAGTTCCGCCATGTCGGCGCAGTCGTTGGGGGCACGTTTCATGCCCCATCGGGTAGCCTCCCCGTCCGCTTGATGCAATGCGGGAAACGAACACCGCGCGCTCAGCCGCGACAGGGTATGCGACGCGAGGGGCCGACTCAGGACAGGCCATGGATCTCGCCGTCGGGACTGATTCCGATCGTCTGCGCCGAGGGCGTCCGGGGCAGGCCCGGCATGGTCATGATCTCGCCGCAGATCGCGACGACGAACCCGGCCCCGGCGGCGAGCCGCACCTCCCTGATCGGGATCGGGAAGCCGGTCGGGGCGCCGCGTTTCGCCGGATCGGTGGTGAAGGAGTATTGCGTCTTCGCCATGCAGATCGGCAGGTGCCCGTAGCCCTCCTTCTCCCAGGTTTCGAGCTGGGCGCGGATGCTTGGCGCGGCGACCACCTCGTCGGCGCGGTAGATGCGCTTGGCGATGGTCTCGATCTTCTCGAAGAGCGGCATTTCGTCGGGATAGAGGAAATCGAACTGCGGCTTCGTCCCCTCGGCGATCCGCGCCACGCGGGTTGCGAGGTCGGTGATCCCGGCCGATCCCTCGGCCCAGTGCCGGCAGAGCACGGCCTCGGACCCATGGGAGGCGACGAAAGCCTTCACCGCCGCGACTTCCGCCTCGGTATCGGTCGCGAAATGGTTGATCGCGACGATGACCGGAAGCCCGAAGCTCTTCACGTTGGAGATATGCCGCCCGAGGTTGGCGCAGCCAAGCCGAACCGCGCCCACATCCTCGGTTCCGAGCGCGTCCTTGGCCACGCCGCCGTTCATCTTGAGCGCGCGCACGGTCGCGACCAGCACCACGGCGTCGGGCACCAGGTCGGACTTGCGGCACTTGATGTCGAGGAATTTCTCCGCGCCGAGATCCGCGCCGAACCCCGCCTCGGTCACCACGAAATCGGCGAGTCGCAGCGCGGTGCGCGTCGCCATCACCGAGTTGCAGCCATGGGCGATATTGGCGAAGGGTCCGCCATGGACGAAGGCGGGCGTGTATTCGAGCGTCTGCACGAGGTTGGGCAGCAAGGCCTGCGCCAGCAGCACGGTCATCGCCCCATCCGCCTTCAGATCGCGCGCGGTCACCGGCGTCTTGTCCCGGGTATGGCCGATGATGATATCGCCGAGCCGCCGCTGAAGCTCTTCGAGATCGCGCGAGAGGCAAAGGATCGCCATGACTTCCGAGGCGACGGTGATATCGAATCCGGTCTGCCGCGGAAAGCCGTTCGCCACGCCGCCGAGCGAGACGACGACATCGCGCAGCGCCCGGTCGTTCATGTCGAGCACCCGGCGCCAGGTCACGCGGCGCGGATCGATCTCGAGCTCGTTGCCCCAGTAGATATGGTTGTCGATCATCGCCGCCAGCAGGTTGTGCGCCGAGGTGATCGCGTGGAAATCGCCGGTGAAATGGAGGTTGATGTCCTCCATCGGCACCACCTGCGCCCGGCCGCCGCCGGCCGCCCCGCCCTTCATCCCGAAACACGGCCCGAGCGAGGCCTCCCGGATGCAGACCGCGGCCCGCTTGCCGATGGCGTTGAGCCCGTCGCCGAGACCGACCGTGGTCGTCGTCTTGCCCTCGCCCGCCGGCGTCGGGTTGATCGCGGTGACGAGGATCAGCTTCCCCGCCGGCCGCGTTTCAATCTCCGCGATGAAATCCGCGGTCAGCTTCGCCTTGTCATGGCCGAACGGCAGCAGCGCCTCCGACGGGATGCCGAGGTCGGCGCCGATCTCCTGGATCGGACGCATGACCGCCGCGCGGGCGATCTCGATATCGCTCAAATAGCCCATCCGCTCTTGATCCCCCGCGAAACCTTCCGGAACGACCTCAGAATACCGGGCGGTCCCCCTTGGCGCGACAATCAAATAGTCGCGCGGCTTAGGTCGTAGGCGGCGGCGGGCTACCGCGCTGACCTGAAAGCACCGAATGTTGACTTATAGGATCTTAAGCAATATTCATTGCCAAAAGCAGGCAACGGCGGCGACGCTCCGCCGTGACGATGACGGAGGAGCCATGCTCACGCTCGATGAACCCGATCTGGCCGCCTTCCGCGCCGAGGTCGAGACCGAGACACGCGCCGCCGATTATCCCCGCGCGGTCGCGGTCGAGAAGAACATCCCCATCTATGATGGCGCGGACGCGGACGAGACCACGGCGCTCGAATGGACCCGCGTGCTCTCCGAAGGACCCGGCGTCTTCGTGATCCGCCGCGCCTTCCGCGATCTCGGCGCGATCGACGCGGCGACGGAAACCTTCCGCGCCATCATCGCCGAGGAACGCGCCGCCGGCATCGCCGCCGGCGACCATTTCGCCAAGGCGGGCGCGAATGACCGGGTGTGGAACAGCCTGCAGAAACTCTGCCTCCGCGACCCGGGCGTCTATGCCCGCTATATCGGCAATCCGGTGATCGATCTCGCCTGCCGCGCCTGGCTCGGCCCCGGCTACCAGATGGCGACGCAACTCAATGTCGTGCGCCCCGGCGGCAAGGCGCAGCAGGCGCATCGGGACTATCACCTCGGCTTCATGCGGCCGGAGGAGATGCGCGCCTATCCCGCGCATATCCACGCCCTCGGCCCGGCCCTGATCCTGCAGGGCGGGGTCGCGCATTGCGACATGCCGGTGGAAAGCGGCACGACCAAACTCCTGCCCCATTCGCAACGCTACCTGCCCGGCTATGTCGCGGCGACGCGGCCGGATTTCCGCGCCTATTTCGAGGAGAGTCACGTCCAGTTGCCGCTCGCGAAGGGCGATGCGATCTTCTTCAGCCCCGCGCTCTTCCATGCCGCCGGCGAGAACCGGACCGAGGATGTGGCGCGGACGGTCAACCTCATCCAGACCGCCTCGGCCTTCGCACGGCACATGGAGTCGATCGACCGGGCGGCGATGAGCCGCGCCGTCTATCCCCATCTCGCGGCGCTGACACCCGAGGCGCGGGCGGCGGTGATCGCGGCGACGGCGGATGGCTACGCCTTCCCGACCAATCTCGACACCGACCCGCCGATCGGCGGCCTCGCCCCGGAAAGCCAGCAGGCGCTGCTCGCGCGCGCGGTGGAGGAAGGCTGGGCTCCGGAACGCGTCGATCAGGCGCTCGGCGCGCAGCTCGCGAAACGCGCCGCCTGATCCGTCCCGCCTTGGCACCCGGCGCGCCCTATTCGTAGGGTGTGCCGTTCTTGCGGGTGAACCGGCCGTCCGCGTTCGCGCTCATCATGTCGACATCGGAGCAGGTAGTGAGGTCCTCCGGCTGGCGCGAGCCAATCTCGAGATAGACCGCCGGACGATCCGACCGGTTGACCATGTGGTGCCCATTGCCCGTGTTCTTCGGAAAGGCCGCGCAGTCGCCCGCTCGCAGGATGCTCTCGCCGCCATCCTCGACGAGCGTCAACTCGCCGTCCAGCACATAGACGAATTCGTCCTCGTGCGAATGCCAGTGCCGCTGGCTCGACCATTGGCCCGGAGGCAGCGAAGTCAGGTTCACGCCGAATTCGGCGATCCCGCCCGCATCGCCGAGTCGCTGGCGGGTCCGGCCGGCCGAGACCGCGCGAAAAGGGGCCGGATATTCCGTCCCGACCCGCTTCGGGATCGTCTCCACGCGGAGCTTCGGCATGCATCCTCCGGTCAGGTCGCGGGCAAGGTCGATACGTTCAGCTCAGCGGCGGGTAGAGACGGACCGGCGGGGTATGCAGCGTCGCGATGGCATGGATCGTGATCTCTCCCTCCGCCTCGACCCAGGCGGTGACACCGCGCCGGCCGCGCGCCGCCGCCCGCCAGCGTGCGCCATGGCCCGGGTGTTCCGCGTCGATCTCCTTGGCCGGGAAGGCGCAGGGACCGTTCTCCATGTCGACCGTCAGCGAGGCGCCACTGTCGAAGATGAGCCGCGACGACGGCGGCATCAACGTCAGTTCCGGCAGCCCCTCCAGAACCAGATTGGCACCGAGCAGCCGCGGGTCGACATGATCGAGCCCGATATCCGCCGCCGTCGCGGTCATCTCCTCGAGCGACAGGATCGAGACCTGCCGCGTGTTCCGGATCGTCGTGCCCTTGGGATACTGCTCCGACACGCGCGAGCAGGAGGGGCGCGTCAGGCCGCCATGGCATTCCCCCTCGAAGCCCTCGAACCGCGCAGACACCCGTTCCAGCGCCTCGGAGCGGAGCGACGTGGCGCGATCGCGTACGACACCGATGAACACCACGCGGCCCGCGAGGCCGGTCGGTCGCAGAATGGGCATGGGCGGGCTTGCTCCGGCGAGGGGTTGACGATCGACATCCTGAATGAACGGCAGGCTGAATCAGGAATGCCGCGCCACAAACGGCGCGGCATTCGAAATCTGCACGGGGCGCCGCGGCTCAGCCCACCGGCTCGGGCTCCATTCCCTTGTCCCGGCTCGGAAGGCCCGCCTTCCCCGCCTTCGGGATCGCCGAGATGCCCTTGTCCTCGCGGTCCCCGCCCTCGTCGTCGCCGCCGCCGCGGTTGAGCGGCTGGCCGGCGACCACGCGGGCGATCTCCTTGCCGGTCAGGGTCTCGTATTCGAGCAGCCCCTGCGCCATCCGCTCCAGGTCGTCGCGCTTCTCGGTGAGGATGCGCTTCGCACTCTCGTAGCCCTCATCGACGAGCTTGCGTACCTCGGCGTCGATCAACTCGTGCGTGTCGGGGCCGGCGTTCACGCCCCCGGCCTGCGGCCCGAGATACGAGAACTGCTCGTTCGCATAGTCGATGTTGCCGAGCTGATCGGACATGCCGAACTTCGTCACCATCGCGCGCGCGATCCGACTCACCTGCTGGATGTCGGAGGCGGCGCCGGAGGTGACGTTCTCGGGACCGAAGACCAGTTCCTCGGCGACCTTGCCGCCCATCGCCATCGCGATCATCGACTTGTACTTCGTCTTGGTGACCGAAAGCTGGTCGCGCTCGGGCAGCGAGAGCACGAGGCCGAGCGCCCGGCCGCGCGGAATGATCGTCGCCTTGTGGATCGGATCGTGCTGCGGAACGTTAAGGCCGACGATCGCATGGCCCGCCTCGTGATAGGCGGTCAGGCGACGCTCGTCGTCGGTCATCACCATGGAGCGGCGTTCCGCGCCCATCATGACCTTGTCCTTGGCGTTCTCGAAATCCTCCATCATGACGAAGCGCTTGCCGGTCCGCGCCGCCATCAGCGCCGCCTCGTTCACGAGGTTGGCAAGATCGGCGCCCGAGAAGCCGGGGCAGCCGCGGGCGATGATACGCAGATCGACATCCGCGGCGAGCGGCACCCGGCGGGCATGGACGGCGAGGATCTTCTCGCGGCCCTTGATGTCGGGGTTCGTCACCTGCACCTGCCGGTCGAAGCGGCCGGGGCGGAGCAGCGCGGGGTCGAGCACGTCCGGACGGTTGGTCGCGGCGATCAGGATCACGCCCTCGTTCGCCTCGAACCCGTCCATCTCGACGAGAAGCTGGTTCAGCGTCTGCTCGCGCTCGTCGTTGCCGCCGCCATAGCCCGCGCCGCGATGGCGACCAACGGCGTCGATCTCGTCGATGAAGACGATGCAGGGCGCGTTCTTCTTCGCCTGCTCGAACATGTCTCGCACGCGGCTCGCGCCGACGCCGACGAACATCTCGACGAAATCGGAGCCGGAGATGGTGAAGAACGGCACGCCCGCCTCGCCCGCGATGGCGCGCGCGAGCAGCGTCTTGCCCGTGCCCGGAGGTCCGACGAGCAGCGCGCCCTTCGGGATCTTGCCGCCGAGGCGCGAGAATTTCTGCGGGTCACGCAGGAATTCGACGATCTCCTCGAGCTCCTCCTTGGCCTCGTCGATGCCGGCGACATCGTTGAACGTGACCTTGCCGGATTTCTCGGTCAGGAGCTTCGCCTTGGACTTGCCGAAGCCCATGGCGCCGCCGCGTCCGCCGCCCTGCATCCGGTTCATGAAGAAGATCCAGACGCCGATCAGCAGCAGGAACGGCAGCCAGAGGCCGAGCGCGGACATGAAGCCCGACTGTTCCTGCGGCGCGGCCTGGATCTCGACGCCGGCCTCGCGCAGGTCGGGGATCACGTCGCTGCCGCGGGGCTGGATCGTCTGATAGGCGACGCCGTCCGTGGCCGTGATATAGACCCGCTCGCCATCGAGCCGGACCGCGGACACCTGGCCCTCATCGACCCGGTTCAGGAAGTCGGAATAGCTGATCTCGCGCCCCATGCTGGTGCGGCTGCCGTTCGAGAAGACGTTGAACAGCGCGACCATCAACAGGAACAGGATGATCCAGAACGCGATATTCTTGGTGTTGCCCACGGGACACTCCCTTTCGCGAGCAGGCGGGAAGCCGCTCACGCTCTTTGATCTCTAACATAAGCTCTGGGGCCGGGGATTCAACGCAATAACGTGAACTCCCAGGGGGGTGGCAGCGCGGAAATCCTGCGGAATCGCGCCGCGGGCTCCGGCCGGGCCAGCGGCGCGGCGACGAGCCGCGTTCCGCGCCAGAGCGCCGGGGTGCTGAGCAGCGCCTCGCGCCGCAGTCCGCGAGCCCGCCAGTCGCCGCATTCGGCGAGACCCGCGGGGCCCAGCGCGCCGATCCGGAGGCCCGTTTCCCCTGCCTTCGGCCCGACTTCCTTCGCGGTCTCTCCGGCCTCTCCGATCCATTCCCAGCGTCCGTCCCAGCGCCCTTCGGCGAGTGGCACGGGCGGTGCCACGCAGGCGGGCTCCCGCCGGACCGCGAGTGTCGCCCCGCGGCGCCTGATCAGGCAGCCGTGCAGCGTCGCCGCCGTGCTCGCCCCGTCCGGGCCGTCCGTCTCCGGACCATCGAGGCCCAGGGTATCGAGCGCCCGTTCCAGGCTCGCGAGACGCGGGCGGTACGGTGCTCCCGAGACCCAGCCGAGCGTCGCGGCGAAAAGCCGCGACCGGATCTCGCGCGGCGCCTCCCTGATCGCGGCGAGGTCGAGGATCGCGTCGCCCGCCGGGCCCGCGGTCAGCGCGGCGCGGGCCAGATCGGCGGTCGATCGCTCCAACGCCTCCCGCGCGCGCGCCATCGCACCGGCGGTCTCCGCGAGACGCTCCACCCCGAGGCCGAACGTTGCGAGCGACTCGAGCGCCTCGCGGACGCGGACCCGTGCGAACCGCGGGTCCCGATTGCTCGGGTCCTCGATCCAGCCGACGCCCGCGCCGCGAAGGAAGGCGCGCAACGCCTCCCGCCGCGAGCCGAGCAACGGGCGGAGCACCGCGAGGCCGTCCCAGGCGATCTCCGCGCGCATGGCCGACAGCCCGTCGACGCCGGAGCCGCGGGCGAGGCGCATGAGGAAGGTCTCCGCCTGATCCTCCAGCGTATGGCCGAGCAGCACCGCGCCGGCGCCGCGCGAACGGGCGAAACCGCCGATGAGGCGCCGCCTCGCCCGGCGCGCCGCGTCCTGCGGATTGCCTTTCCCGTCCCAGCCGGTCCAGCGCAGGACCGCGTGCGGAATGTCCAGCGTGGCGCAGACGGCCCCCGCCCGCGCCGCCTCGTCCGCGCTTTCGGGGCGGAGGCCATGATCGACCGTGACGGCGATGACCGCCACGCCGCGCGGCGCGGCCCAGGCACGCGTCAGCAGCAGGAGCGCGGTCGAATCGCCACCGCCGGAAAAGCCGACCACGAGCGGTCCGGCCGGCGCGCGCCCGAGAACCGGGGAAATGGCGTCGAGAAGCGGGGCCCGGCCGGTCACGCGCAGCCTACCACGGGCTCATTGCTGGCAATCGAGTGCCCGTTCCTCCGCGGCCACGTCGGATGTGACCTCGGAACCCGGGTAGCGGCTGTCGACCTCGGCCAGCGTCAGGCATGCCTCGTTGGTCTGGCCAAGCTCTCCGAGGCTCACGCCCAGACGATAGAGCGCCCGGGGTGCGAACGGCCCCTCCGGCGCGCCGCTGAACGCATCGAGATAGCTCCGCGCCGCCCCGCGCCAGTCGGAGGTCGCCGCGAGCGCCTCGCCCCGGCGATACTGCGCCTCGCCCGCGAGAGGCCCGCCCGGATAGGTCGCGAGGAAGGTGCCGAAAAGCTGAGCCGCCTTCGCATTGTCGCCCGAATCCGCGGCCGCCACGGCGGCGTCGAAATCGCTCTGCTCGGCCATCGCAAGCTGCGGCTGATCGGAGGGTGGCGCCGCCGGGGAGGTGGCCACCGGCGCCCCGCCGCCCCGGCGCGGTGGCGGACTGGTCGCGGTCAAGCCGCCGCCGAGGGGCGCGGGCTGGCCCAGCGTGCTCGTGTCGCCGCCTTCGAGCTCGGTGAGCCGGAACTCGATATCGCCGACCCGGTTCGTCGCATCCTCGACGATGCGCCGAATGTCATTGGCCAGCACGTCGTAGCGGTTGGTGAGCCGCTCCAGTTCCGCCTGCAACTGGTCGAGTCGCGTCAGGGCCGTCGCCGGCGCGACGGGCAGCCCGCCGGCGGCGCCGGCCTTGACCAGCTCCTCGCGCAACTGGTCGATCTGGCCGTTGAGCACGGTCAGTTCCGACTGGATGTCCGCGACGCTCTCCGCCCGCGCCGACGGCGCCAAGGCGACAAGGACCAGGACGCTCACCGTGCAACCAAGGGCGCGCCCGAGGGACCGCCAATTCGACAACCAATTCGCCATCATGGGCTCGCAACTCCGAAGATCCGTCCAAATCTAGACGATGCGCGGGGCGGGCGGAACCCGCCCCGCGCGCGAGATCACGAACCGGTTAAGGCGCGTCTCAGCTTCCCGGCTGGGTCACCACGGTCACCGCGCGGCGGTTCCGGGCGAAGCAGCTTTCCTCGGCGCAGGTCGCGGCCGGTCGCTCCCGTCCGTAGGTGATGATCGAGATCCGCGCATCAGGGATCCCCTGACTAACCATGTAGTTGCGTACGGCGCTGGCGCGGCTGGAGCCGAGCTGGAAGTTGTAGTCGCGCGTGCCGCGCTCGTCGGCATGGCCCTCGATGGTGATCTGGCCGGAGTTCTGGTTCAGCCAGCCGATCTGCTGGTTGAGGATGCCGGTCGCCTCGGCCGAAAGCGTGCTCTGATCGACGGCGAAGAGCACGCGGTCGCTGATCGACGTGCCGGGCAGCGTGCTCGACCCGAGCGCCCCGCCGCTCACCCCGTCGAGCCCCAGGCCGCCGCCCGCCCCATCGACGCCGAGGCCGTTATACCCCGGGTCCGCGCTCGAGGGTACGTCGATCGCCCCGCCGGCGCAGCCGGCGAGCGCCAGCGCGGCGGCGAGAAGACCGCCCCTCACGATCCCGTTCCGCATCATTCGTTCCATCTCTCTCTCCCTGCCCCGAAGTCCCCGTGGTTCAATCCGTGGTTCAACGATCATCCCGGACGATCATCCCAGAAGCCCCGACCAGGAGGGGTCCGAGGCGAAGCCCGCCGTCGGCACCTCGCGCAGGTTCCGGCCCGTGATGTCGACCGATTGCACCCGCGGCCCGCCGCTGTCGCCCGGCGTTTCGCGGAAGAACATCAGCACGCGGCCATTCGGCGCCCAGGTCGGACCCTCGTCGATGTAGCTCGCGGTCAGCAACTGCTCTCCGGAACCATCGGTGCGCATGACGCCGATATGAAACCGGCCGCCGACGATCTTGGTGAAGGCGATCATGTCGCCCCTCGGCGACCAGACCGGCGTCGCATAGCGGCCGTCGCCGAAACTGATCCGGTCGGGCTCGCCGCCGCCCGCGGGCATCACGTAGATCTGCTGGCCACCGGAGCGGTCGCTCTCGAAGCAGATCCGCAATCCGTCCGGCGAGAAGCTCGGCGCCGTGTCGATCGACGCCGACCGCGTGAGCCGCTGGCGCCCGCCGGACCCGGCTTCCGCGACGAAGATGTCCGATCCGGCACCTTCGGAAACGGTGTAGACGACGCGGGAACCATCGGCGGAGAAGCTCGGTGCGAAGCTCATCCCCGCCTCGGCGTCGAGAACGCGCCTGCCGCCGCCGTCGGCGTTCATGATGAAGATCTTCGGCGCGCCCTGCTCATAGCTCGTGTAGAGGATCTGGCGCCCCTTGATCGAGAGCCGCGGCGTGACGACCAGCGACGACCCGTCGGTGACCGCGACCGCGTTCGCCCCGTCGTAGTCCATGACCGCGATGCGCTTGCGCCGCGTGCTCTTCGGCCCACTCTCCGCGACATAGGCGACCTTGCTGTCGAAATAGCCGCCCTCGCCGGTCAGCCGCGCATAGACCTGGTCGGCGATCTTGTGACCGAGCCGCCGCCAGCTTGACGCGGGTCCCTGGAACTGGAGCCCTTCGCCGAGGCCGGTCTGCGCGAAGACGTCCCAGAGCCGGAACCGGACCTGCGCCCGGTCGCCGCTCAGCCCGACCGCGCCGGTGACGAGCGCCTGGGCGTTGATCGCCTTCCAGTCCGCGAATTGCACCGGCGCGTCGAAATTGGTGATCCGCCCGATATGCGCCGAGGACGGGATCTCGCGGAAAAGGCCGGTGCCGGTCAGATCGTCGATCACCACCTGGGTGATGCGCCCCGCCAGATCGGCCGCCATCGGCGTGTCGGCGACGAAGAACGGCGCGGCGAAGGGCATCGGCTGGACCACCCCCTCGGTGATCTCGATCCGGAGCGGCGACTGGGCGACGCTCGCGAAAGGGCGCAGCGCCAGCACCGCGGGCGCGGCGAGAATCAGCGTGCGGCGGAGCCGGTTTACCATGAGACCATCCCCTCGGGGTTGAAGACGACTTCGATGTCCCGCCAGCGCGCGTATTTCTCGCGGGGCAGGTTGTCATAGGGCGCGCAGCGCAGCAGCGCCCGGCGCCCGGCGTCATAGGCGCGCTGGAACCGCGCGTCGGGAACCGGATTGGGCTCGACCAGCCGGACGGAGCCGCCGACGATCGACCCGTCCGGATTGAGTTCGGCGGCGAGCGTGACCTTGAGCTCACCCGCGTCGCGCAGCCCGGCAGGCAGGTTCCAGCAGGCCTGGACCGCGAGCACGAGGCCATCGCGCTCGGCATTGGTGATCGGCGGTCCGCTCGGCAGCGAGGTCGCGGCGGAGGTTCCGCTGCTCGGCGGCGTCGGCGCGGTGGGCGGCGTGGCGCCCGCGTCGAGCGCCGCCTGCCTTTCGGCCTGAAGCTGGGCCACGAGGTCGCTCGGCCGCGTCGAGGGCGCCGGCTGCCGGGCGGGCTCCGCCGCCGGTTCCTCCCCCGGCTCATCGGCGGGTTCATCGGCGGGCTCATCCGCCGGGTCATCGGCGGCCGGTTCGGGCTCGGGAGCCGGCTCCGCCCTCGCGATCTGCATGTTGCCGCGCCGGGCCATCGGACGAAAGGAGGTCTCGGGCGCCAGCGCCTGTTCGGGTTCAGGCTCCGGCTCAGGTTCCGGCTCAGGCTCAGATTCCGGCTCGGTGGGCCGCTCGGGCGTTGGCGCGGGAGCCGCGGCGAGGTCCTCGGACGGTTCATCGGCCGCGGGCGGCGTCGGCGCCGGCGCGATCGTCACCCCGCTCCGCGCCCGCGGCTGCACGGCGGCGAGATCGGTGGACGGGGGCGCGGGTTCGATCGGCGCCATCTCTGGCACCGAGAGCGGACTGTCGGGATCGAACTCGGGGCGCAGGGTCGTCACTTCGGGCTCCGGCGTCGTCGGCGCAGGCGGAGCCTCCGCCTCGGGCGCCGCGGGAGGCGCGCTCTCCGCATCGGGGCTGGGCTCCGCGTCCGGCACGGGCTCCGGTGGTGTCTCGCGCGGCTGCTCGGGTGGCGCCGCCTCGTCCCGGACGCCCTGCGCCGCGGCCTGCGCGCGGTCGAAATCCGCCTCGCTGATGAAGCTCACGTCGGTCACGGGAATCGGCGCGCGCTCCCGGGGCGGAAACCAGGGGAGCCCAAGGATCATCACCGCGATCAACGCCGCGTGCGCCAGTCCCGATATCGCCGCGCCGGTTCCCATTTCCCGACCCTAAGCGCCGTCCCGAATCCGGGCGGCGTCCTTTTCAGCCCCGCTGCCACGCTCCGCCCGGGACACGGCTCACTCGCCCTCGCCGGAACCGGAGCCGCCAGAAGTCGCGCCCCCGGAAGTCGCACCACCGAAGCTCGGGCCGCCCTGCTCGGTCACGAGCCCGATGTCATTGAATCCGCTCGCGTTGAGCGCCCCCATGACCTGCATCACCTCCGAATACGGGATGCCGCCATCGGCGCGGAGGAAGACCTTGTCGTTCGTTCGCTCCGCCGCGACGGCGCGCAGGCGCGGGATGAAATCCTCGCGTTCGATCTCGCTCGATTGCACCACGATCCCGCCCTCGCGAGTCAGCGAGATGGTCAGCGGCTCCTCCTGCTCGGCCGGCAGCGCGGCGGCGGCGGTCCTCGGAAGCTGCACCGGCACGCCCACGGTGAGCATCGGCGCCGCGACCATGAAGATGATGAGCAGCACCAGCATCACATCGACCATCGGCGTGACGTTGATCTCGGCCATCGGCCCCCGGCCGGTCCCGCGCCGCCGCCGCCGGCGCGCGGGCGCGGTGCCCTGAAGCGACGCGGCCATCTCAGGCGGCGTTCCGGTCGAGTTGCCGCGACAGGATGAGCGCGAATTCGTCGGCGAAGCTCTCGTAGCCGCCGATCGTCGTGTCCGTGTCCTGGTTCAGCTTGTTGTAGAAGATGACCGCGGGGATCGCCGCGAGGAGGCCGAGCCCGGTCGCCACCAGCGCCTCGGCGATACCCGGCGCCACGACGGCGAGATTGGTGCTCTGCTGCGTCGCGATCTCCTCGAAGGAGCCCTTGATGCCCCAGACGGTGCCGAAGAGCCCGACGAAGGGCGAGATCGACCCCACGGTCGCGAGATAGGTAAGCCCTTTCTGGAGCGTCTCCCCCTCCCGCCCGATCGCGACGTTCATCGCCCGCTCGATCCGGCTCTGGGCGCCGGCGATCAGCCCGCCGTCGGTCCGGTGCGAGCGCCGCCACTCGGTCATGCCGGCGGCGAAGATGCGCGCGGCACCCCCCTTCGGCTCCGGTCCCAGCTTCTCGAAGACGGTATCGAGCGGTTCTCCCGACCAGAAGGCCTGGTCGAAGTCCCGCGCCTCCTCCTTCGCCCGCTTCAGGTCGAAATGCTTCTGGATGATGATCGCCCAGGACCAGAACGAGGCCGCGATCAGGAGGAGCATCACGAGCTTCACGGTGACGCTCGCGCGGAGAAACAGCGCGAGCAGCGAGAAATCAAGGGTCTGCGCGGCGACGATGGTGTCGGGTTGCATGGTGCCTGCTTTACGTTGCTCGATATGCCCTGGCCGTGTTTTCCCGGCCCTCGGCGCATCCTACGTCAATTCGCGCGACTTGTGTCGAAAAACCCCGCTGATGTCTAGAGCGGCGGCGGCGGCCGGACAAGGATTTTCAACCATAGCGTGCATCACACGGCCGTGTCCCCGTCGTCGTCGCTGATACTCTCCCCGGTACCCTGCGACGGCCCCAGTTCCGCGAGCGCCGCGCGCGCCGCCTCGGGGACCCGCGCCGCCCGGCCGTTCGCGCCGAGCGCGACGATCAGGACCTTCGCTCGGAAGAGGCAGGTTCCGTCGCGCCAGACCGACTGTTCGAGCCCGACGCTGGCGCCGCCAAGCGCGCCGAGCGCGGTCTCGACGCGCAGCGTATCAAGAAGATGCGCGGGCGCGAGGTACTCGGCCTCGACCCGGCGGACGGCGAAGACCACGCCCTGCTCGGCCTTGAGCGCGCGCTGGTCCACGCCACGCTCGGTCAGCGCCTCGGTCCGGGCGCGCTCGATGAAGCGGAAGTAGTTGGCGTAGTAGACGATGCCGGCGAGGTCGGTGTCCTCGTAATAGACCCGGCAGAAGAATTCATGTGCCATGATTGCTCGATGCGCTGGGCCGGGACCGCGATCGGGACGGCCCCGGCCCGGTCGGACGGTCAGGGAGCCGTGACGGCGGAGAAGCTCGAAACCTGCAGGTCGGGTCCGACGACGCAGTCATAACTCACGCCATTGGCACCCACGGTGTAGATCGTGTCCCCGGTCTTGGTCGAAGCGGCTGGCGCCACGGTGATTCCGGCGGGATCGGCGGCCGTCACCGCGGCGGCGCGGTCGATACAGGCCTGTTCCTGCGCGGAAAGCGCGACCGGGGCCGGCGCGGGCGGCTCCTCACGGGCGCAGGCGCCGAGGCCGAGAGCGACGCCCAGAAGCGCCGGCACGGCGAAGCGCGCCGGGAGATGGGGGCTCGTCATGGGTGTTCTCCTTCCATTCGCCGCCCTCGGACGAGGCGGCGCGCCAACCCTGCGCCGAAGGCACCATGGCTGACAAGGCTCGGCCGGGACTTCGGCGAGGCTCGGCGGGCGGGCGCCGGTACGCGAACCCCGCGCGGGCATGTTCGGGCCGCTTGCATCGCCGATCCCGCTTTGAAAGCATGGCGACACATCGCCGCGATCCGCGAAGCAAATCCCGAGGTTCTGTTCGATGTCCCATTCCGCATCCGGACCCACACCCGAGAACCCGCCTGAAGATGGCGGCTCGTCCGCCGAACGGCTCTCGCGCATCCTCGCCAATCCCGCGCTGCTCGCCCGGCTGGCCCGCGAGGCGGAGGGCGAGGACCCGATCGACTGGGGCGGTCTCACGCTCGATCGCGGCGCGGCCTATGAGCTGATGGCCTCGCAGATCGCCGAGATGTTCCGGAATTACAACGCCCAGGGGCTCGGCAGGGACCAGCAGCTCGTCCTCGCGCTCGGGACGATCGTCAAACTCGCGACGGAATCATTCGTTCTGAATCAGCGGCTTCTGTCGCGCAGCTGAAGCCCCCTCTCAGCACCTAGCCGAAGAGATCCGCCTGCCCCGGTGCCGGGCGCGGCGGGGCGAGGCCGAGATGCGTCCAGGCGCGCGGCGCGAGCAGCCGGCCGCGCGGTGTCCGCTGGATCAGCCCCTGCTGCAGCAGGAAGGGCTCGATCACCTCCTCCACCGCGTCCCGCGCTTCCGAGAGCGCCGCCGCGATCGTCTCGACCCCGACAGGCCCGCCGCCATAATTCTCGGCGAGCAGCGTCAGGTAGCGCCGGTCCGCCGCGTCGAGGCCGAGGTCGTCGACGCCGAGACGCGAGAGCCCGGCGTCGGCGATCTCGCGCGTCACCTTGCCCTCGCCTTCGACGATCGCGAAATCAATCACCCGGCGCAGCAGCCGCCCGGCGACCCGGGGCGTGCCGCGCGCGCGGCGGGCAATCTCGCGCGCGCCCTCGGGTGTCGCATCGGCGCGCATCAGCCGCGCGGCCCGGGTCACGATCTGGATCAGCTCGTCGGTATCGTAGAATTCGAGCCGGGTCGGAATGCCGAACCGGTCGCGCAGCGGCGTGGTCAGCAGGCCGAGCCGGGTGGTCGCGCCGATCAGCGTGAACGGCCGAAGCTCGATCCGGACCGTGCGCGCCGCCGGCCCCTCGCCGATGACGAGATCAAGCTGGAAATCTTCGAGCGCCGGATAAAGGATCTCCTCCACCACCGGGTTCAGGCGGTGAATTTCGTCGATGAAGAGAACATCGCGCGTGTCGAGATTCGTCAGGATCGCCGCGAGATCGCCCGCCTTGGCAAGCACCGGTCCCGATGTCATGCGGAAGTTGACGCCAAGCTCGCGCGCGACGATCTGCGCCAGCGTCGTCTTGCCTAGGCCCGGGGGTCCGTGGAACAGGGTGTGGTCCATCGCCTGACCGCGGCGCCGGGCGCTTTCGATGAAGACGGAGAGATTCGCCCGCGCGGCGCGCTGGCCGATGAATTCGTCGAGCGCCCGCGGTCTGAGCGCCCGGTCGGCATCCTCGGGCAGCGGCTCGGGCCGGAGCGTCGGATCGGGTTCGGCCATGGTCTCAGCCCTTCGGTGCCAGCAGGCGCAGCGCCGCGCGTATGAGTCCGGCGGTATCGAGCTCGGGATCGGCGCCGATCGCCTCGGTCACCGCCGCCGCCGCCTCCCCCGGACCATAGCCGAGATTGCCGAGCGCCGAGAGCGCATCGGCCTGAGCGACGGCGGTCCGCGCGACCGCGGATCTCGCGGCGGCGGACCGGGCGGGCGCGGCACTGGCGGGCGATGGCGCGGCCGCGGGCTGGGCTTCGATGACCTCGCCCGTCATCGACGCGCGCGCACCCTCCGCCCCCATCGCCATGATCGCAGGCGCCTTGGCCTTCAGTTCGAGCACCAGCCTCTGCGCGATCTTCGGTCCGATCCCGGGCGCGGCCCGAAACGCGGCGCTGTCGCCGAGCGAGAGCGCGCGCGCGAGCCCGTCGGTCCCGAGCGCGCCGAGGATCGCGAGCGCGGCCCTGGCCCCTACCCCCTGCACGGAGACCAGAAGCCGGTACCACTCCCGCTCCGCCAGCGTCATGAAGCCGATGAGCTGCAACAGATCCTCGCGCACCAGCAGATCGGTGTAGAGCGAGACGAACCCGCCCGGGCCCGGCATCGAGACGAGCGTGCGGTCGGAACAATAGACGAGATAGCCGACCCCGCCCGAGGTCTCGATCAGCACATGATCGGCCGCGCGGTGGTCGAGCCGGCCGGAGACCTTGCCGATCATGCCAGCCCCTCCGCCCGGGCGATCGCGGCGTCGAGGCGCCCGGCGAAACGCGCGTGATGCGCGTGGCAGAGCGCGATCGCGAGCGCGTCGGCCGCGTCCGGTCCCGCGATCGCCGCCGTCGGCAACTGGAGCCGGACCATATGCGCGACCTGATGCTTCTCGGCATGGCCGACGCCGACGACGACCTTCTTCACCGCGTTCGGCGCATATTCCGCGACCGGCAGGCCGAAGAGCGCCGGTACCAGCAGCGCGATGCCGCGCGCCTGTCCAAGTTTCAGCGTGCCGGCGGCATCCTTGTTGACGAAGGTCTGTTCCACCGCCGCCGCCTCCGGATGCCAGGCCGCGAACACGCGGGTCAGCGCGTCATGCAGGCTCCTGAGCCGGAGCGCGAGGCTGTCGCCCTCGGAAACGCAGACGCCGTTCGCGACATGGGCGAGCCCCGCCCCCTCCATGTCGACCACGCCCCAGCCGGTTCGCCTCAGGCCGGGGTCTATTCCGATGACGCGCATTGGCGTTCCTGTTCCTTGCCTCGACGCCCTCACTAGCACGAACCCGGAACATCCGCCAAGCGCCACCGTGGGGGCGTTTCCATTGCTCATCGGCAAGATACTGTTAAGGTTAATTTTTTCCTGCGAGCCATGCAGGCATTGCATAGATGGAATGCAGTAATGCCAATTGTTTGAGCAGCGCGAGAACCGATATATTGGCGGTGTTCGGAACCTCGGATCGTCAGAGGTTCCCGCGGTCAGGAAACTGTGAAATGTCTGTCTATGAAACCAACCATCAGGTGCCGCTGGGCTCCGTCGCCACGCTCCGGGTCGTGACCCTGTTCGAGCGCGCTTATGATGCCGTGCTGGCCTGGTACAATGCGCGCGCGACCAAGGGCGCCCTTGCCCGGCTCACCGACGCGCAGCTCAACGATATCGGCCTCAACCGCGCGCATATCGTGGCGGTCGCCGAGGATCTCGCCCGCCGCTGAGCCTGCGCGCCGAGCCTCACCGCGCCAGTTGTTTCCGGGCCGCCCCTTGGGCGGCCTTTGTCTTTGGCGGCGTTCGCAGCGGCGGGGGCCCGGGATTGCCCCCGCTCCGTAGCGCAGGGGCGATGGATGAGCGGGACCCCGGCATCACCGGAACCCCGCTCGTATCGCTCAGAGAACGAAGTCGTCGCCCGACCAACCCTGACCCGCCTGCCCGTCGAGCACTCCGATGACGAGCAGCCCGTCGCCGGTATCGGCGTAGATGAGGCTCGCGCCCGACGCCGCCGCCTCGGCCCAGACATGGCCGGGTCCGCGTCCGTCGTCGAAGGTGAAGGCCTGATCGCCAGCGAGGGTCGGATCGGCGTCGAGGCCCGAGACATCGATCCGGTCGATGCCGTGCTCGAAATCGGCGATCCGGTCCCGCTGCCCCGCGTTCGTCCCGGTGGCCGCCGCGAAGATGAAGGTATCCGCGCCGCCGCCACCGCGGAGTTCGTCGGCGCCCGATCCGCCGCTCAGGCTGTCGGCGCCACCGCCACCGCGCAGCGTGTCGTTGCCGCTGCCACCCGAAAGCGTATTGCCGTCGCCGCCCCGCGCCGTCAGCGTGTCGTCGCCCGAGCCGCCGATGAGTTCGGAACGCGCCGTCGCCCCGGCCTCGGGATCGACCCTGATCACCGCGAGGAGCCGGTCATCGCCCGTGCCGCCCCGGAGCGTGTTGAGCGCGGTCGTCTCATAACCCGAGGCGAGCTCAATGCGCGCGGTCAGCGCGTCGTCGCCATTCCCGCCGCCGTCCGTGTTCGTCGCCGTGCCATTGTCATCGGCCAGCGAGATGCGCGCGACGATGGTGTCATCGCCGGCGCCGCCGAAGGCCTTGTTGTCGGCCGTGTCCTGGAAGTTGGGCCCCCGCGCGATCACCTCGATCCGGTCGTCGCCCGCGCCGCCACGCGCGACATTGTACTCGCCGCCGCCGAAGCCGGTCGGGGATCCCTGGACGACCGAGCGGATCACGTCATCGCCCGCGCCGCCGTCGGTCCGGCTGGTCGCGACGCCGCCATCGTTGCCGCTCGCCCGCAGACGGACCGAGATCTCGTCGTTGCCCGCGCCGCCCGCGACAGGAATGTCGAGTTCCGGGTAGCCGGAGTTCGACAGATAGAGGTCCACGGTGATCTTGTCGTTCCCCGAATCCCCGTTGACGATCAGCGATTCGCCGAGCGTGCCCATGCCGCCGGAGATGAGACCGTAGGTCACGGAGATCGTGTCATCGCCGCGGCCGCCGCCCACGACCCCGCGGAGCGCCGCGTCCGTCGAGCGCAGGTCGAGCGTGATCGCGTCGTTTCCGTCGCCACCCAGGAGCCGGGCGGTCGCACGCGTCGTCAGGCCGACATCATAATCCTCGATCGCGAGCTTCGCGGAGATCTCGTCATCACCCGATCCGCCGCTGAGGTTCGTCCGCAGCGTTGTATCGGAATGCGCGGTCAGGCGAATGTCGGTCGACAGCCAGTCACCGCCAGCATTGCCGAAGACGCGCGCGCCGGAAGCGGTGACGAGAACATGATCTCTTCCGGACCCGCCATCGAATTTCTTGTTCTCATCGGTGATTTGGACAGAGTTATCCCAGTCCGAAGCAGGTGCTGCCACGGCTTGATCCTTTCGATTCGCCCTCGCTGGAGGTGAGGCGAGTGAAACGCAACCGGCTTCACCATACAAGCGGATTTCCGCCGATCGTCAGGAATTTCGTAACACCGTGCGCTCCGGGCCACGGGCGCGCGACGGTTTCGCCCCGCGCCCGGGTGGCTGGCCTGGCCGACCCTCCCGGGACCGGCCGTGGCCTTCTCAGAGCAGGAAATCCCCCGCCGAATAATCACCGGCATCCACCGATCGCCCGTCGAGCAAGGACACCACGAGCACGCTACGGCCATTGTCGGCATGGACGAGGCTGCCGTGGCCGTCTGGGTCCTCCTCGACCCAGACCCGGCCCGAGCCGCCCTCGCCGCTGTCGTCGAAGGTGAAGGACTGGTTTCCGCTCCGCCATGACTTGGCGTCGACGCGGCTGATGTCGATCAGATCCTCGCCGATGGCGAAACCGAGCACGCGGTCACGCTCGCCACCGCGGATCGAGCCGAAGACGAATGTGTCATCCCCGCCGCGACCGCGCAGCAGATCGTCACCCACCCCGCCGACCAGCCGGTCGTCGCCGGAACCGCCGAGCAGCGTGTCATCGTCCTGGTTGCCCTCGAGAATATTGCCGTCCCCGCCCTGCACGCTCAGCCGGTCCGCGCCCTCGCCGCCGGCGAGTTCGGAATGGAGCGCTGCGTCCTCCGCCACTCCATCCGCCCGAATGATCGCGGTGAGCTCGTCATCGCCATCCCCGCCCTGGAGGAGGTTCACCCCGATGATCCCGGTGTGTTCGTCACCCTCACCCTCGGGCGAGAGTGTCAGCCGCGCCGTCAGGCGGTCGCCGCCGGCGCCGCCGATAAGCTCGTTGGTGCCTTGGGCTCGGTCACCCATCAGGTCGATGCGCGCGGACAGAGTATCCTCACCGTCGCCGCCCGAGAGCCGATTTTCTCCGATCAAGGCGTCGAAACCATCGCCAGGCTCGCGCCCGACTTCCACGGCCGCCACGATGCGGTCGTCGCCTTCGTCGCCTCGGACTTCATTCTGCCCCTTCCCGTCCAGATAAGCACGAATGATCGCGGTCACCTCGATATCATCGTCGCCCGCGCCGCCGCGAACATCATTCTGGGATTCGCCGAAAGTTGATCCGGCCTCGGCCACGGCGCGGATCACGTCATCGCCGTCGCCGCCGTCCAATTCGTTCAACGTCGCGCCCGCGTCAATCGAATAGGCATCAAGATAAGTCTCGATGCGGTCGTTGCCCGCGCCGCCGTTGACGATCGCGTGGTTGTACGCGCCCGGCAAGTCGGGCCCACCGCCATCGGCGAAGATCGAGATGTCATCGTCGCCGTCACCGCCTTCGACGGTAGTCGGCCCGCTGACGCCGAAATATCCGTCCACGGTCATCGTGTTGACGCGGACGATGTCATTTCCCGTTCCGGCATCGACGAAGGCCTCAGCCAGCCCCCCGGAGCCCGCGAGGTCGATCCAAAGAACGTCCTCGCCGTCCCCACCATCGAGCTTCGCGGTCAGGTTGAGAGCGTCGCCGAAGTCGTCATGCCGTCCCCGGATGCTGGCATGGAGATGGTCGTCGCCAGCGTCGCCGCGCAGTTCGGTGGTCAGTTCCCGCACCGCGTCTTCGCGTTCCTCGCCGTCCTCGTCCTCCATGGGTTCGCGGACGAAATCGATCGTCGTCGTCAGCCAGTCGTCGCCCAGCCCGCCGTTGATGACGGCTCCGCTCGCGGTCACGAAGACCGTATCGGTTCCGCGCCTGGCGTCGAGCTCAGTATCCGGTGCATCGACCCGGATATGGTCATTCTCGTCGCTTGCCTGTCGCGCCATGATCTCACACCTCATTAACGTTACGTTAAGAGCGGCCTAACCGGTGCGATCCGTCAAAACAAGCGGAAATCCGCCGATACCCCTAGTGTCGACGGAGCACCAGCGTCGTCCATTCGCCGATCGGAACGCGATCGATCCGGCGATAGCCCCAGCCTTCGTAGACGGCGAGGACGCCCGGCGCCTGCCGGGTGAGGAGACCGGACAGGATCGCCACGCCGCCCCGGGCCTGATGACGGGCCATGTCCGGCGCCAGCCGCTTGAGCGGCGCGGCGAGGATATTCGCGAAGACGAGGTCGAAGGGCGCGCGGGCGGCGAGCAGCGGGTGATTGAAGCCGGGCGCGGTCAGGCAGAGGATTCGCGGGCCGAGCCGGTTCGCGCTAGCGTTCGCCCGCGCGGTGAACGTCGCGACCGGGTCGATGTCAGAGGCGACGGCGCGTGCCGGCCAGACCGAGACCGCGGCCATCGCGAGCACGCCCGTGCCGCCGCCGATATCGGCGACGTTGCTCCCCACGAGGCCCGCGCGCACCAGACGGTCGAGCGCGGTGAGGCAGCCCTGGGTCGAGGCGTGGTGGCCAGTGCCGAAAGCCTGCGCCGCCTCGATCTCGAGGCCGATCCGCTCGGACGGGATCTTGTCGCGGTCATGCGAGCCATGGACGACGAAACGCCCCGCCTCGACCGGTGTCAGTTCCGCGCGGACCTGCGCCACCCAGTCGCGATCCTCGACCTTCGAGACCGCGAAATCCGGCGCCCCGTTCAGCGCCGCGAGCAGCGCCAGCCCGCCCGCGTCCGGCCGCCCGTCGAAATGCGCGCCAACGTCCCAGCGCCCCGAGCCATCGTCATGATCGCGCACCTCGGTCGAGAGCGGATCGAGGGCCTCCAGCGCATCGCCGAGCGCGCGCGCCGCGTCCTCGCCCGTGAGGACGGTGCTGGCGTAGAAGAGGGGCATGGGCGTCTCCGGAACTTCGCGGGGCGTTTCGGGCGCGCCTATGCCGACCGGCCGCCCGCGTCAAGCGGGCTGCCGCGCCGGGTCAGCCGGAGACACCGAGCCCCGCCGGACAGGCCACGCCCGTGCCATCGAGCCCGCAGTAGCCGCCGGGGTTCTTGGCGAGATACTGCTGGTGATAATCCTCGGCGTAGAAGAATTCGGGCGCGGGCAGGATCTCCGTGGTGATCGGCCCCAGCCCCGCCTCGGTGAGCGACGCCTGATAGGCCGCCTTCGAAGCTTCGGCCGCCGCCGCCTGCTCGGGCGTGAAGGTGTAGATCCCGGACCGATACTGCGTGCCGTGATCGTTGCCCTGCCGCATGCCCTGGGTCGGGTCGTGGCCCTCCCAGAAGGCTTTCAGCAGCGCCTCGAAGCTGATCTCGTCAGGGTCGTAGGTCACGAGCACGACCTCGTTATGGCCGGTGCGCCCGGTGCAAACCTCCTGATAGGTCGGGTTCGGCGTCCCGCCGGCGGCGTAGCCCACGGCCGTCATCCAGACGCCCGGGAGGCGCCAGAACAGCCGCTCGACACCCCAGAAACAGCCCATGCCGAAGATCACCTGGCCGAACCCGTCCGGGACCGGCCTCTTGAGCGGGCGGTGGTTCACGAAATGCGTCTCGGCGGTCGGGATCGGATCGGGGCGGCCCGGCAGGGCCTCGCCCTTCGCCGGTATCTCGCGCGGTTTCAGAAGGCCGAACACCATCCCCGTCTCCTTTCACGTCTCGGAACCATCATCTCTGGCGATGATGTAAGTCCTCCGGGGCGGTTTCCAAGACGGCCAGACCTTCGGGCATCAGCCCTCCGACGAAGCGCCAGCCGGCCCAGACGGCGATCGTGCCGACGAGAACGCCAGCCGCGGCCTGCCCGTAGAGCACGCCGGGCGCGCCGAAGGCGTTCGACATCGCCCAGGCGAAGGGCAGCAGCACGAAGCCGTCGCGGGCCCAGTTGAACCCGGTGGACCAGAGCGGCTTGCCGAGCGTGTTGAAGGCCGAATTGGCGACGAAGAGCGCCCCGGTGAAGATGAATCCTCCCGCGGCGATGCCGACGAAGGCGTCCACCACCACGGCGCCCTCGGGGCCGAGGCGGAACATCTCGACGACCAGCTCCCGCGTCGCGAAAAGGACGCCCCAGGCGGCGAGCGTGTAGGCGAAGCAGAAGAGCACGCTGTCGCGGTAGATCCGCCGGACCCGCGACATGAGCCCGGCGCCGTAGTTCTGGCCGAGGATGCCGCCGATCGCGCCCGAGAGCGCGAAGATCCCGGCGAAGGCGAGAACGGTCAGCCGCGAGATCACCGCGAAACCCGCCACCGCGCCGTCGCCGAAGGAGGCGATGAAATGCGTGAGCAGCGCGTTGCCGAAGGGCGTCGACATCTGCGTGAGGATCGCAGGCACCGCGATGACCCCGAAAGGATGCAGGATCGCCCGCAGATCCCGCGCGCTGACACGGCCGAGCACCCGGTGCACACCCATGAGATACCAGAGCGCCAGGATCCCCACGCCCACGCGCGCGATCAGCATGACCCAGGCCGCCCCGTCGATGCCGAGATCGAACCCGAAGATGAAGAGCGGATCGAGCAGCATGGCGACGATGCCGGCGATCATCGTGACCAGCATCGCCCGCCAGCCGTCGCCGATCGCCCGCAGGATCGCGCCACCGCACATGCCGATCGCCATGAGCGGCATCGACGGCAGGGTGATGACGAGAAACCGGTCAGCGATGTCGAGCGTCGCCCCGCTCGCCCCGGCGTAGTGCAGGATCGTCCGCCGCCAGAGCAGGATCGCCGTGACGAGCAGGATCTGCGAGGCCAGCGTGATGAGGAGCGAGGCCGTCGCGAGCCGCCGCGCCCCCGCCGCGTCGCCCTGCCCGAAGGCCCGGCTGACGAGCGCGGTGGTCGCGATCGCGAGCCCCATGCCGGTCGAGATGATGAAGAACTGGATCGTCCAGGCGAAGCCGAGCGCGGCCATCAGCGCCTGATCGCCGAGGCGCGAGATCCAGAACAGCGTCGCCGTGTCGATCAGGAACATGAAGGTGAGCCCGGCGGCGCCCGTCAGCGTCATCCGGATCACATGGCTCATCGTCGAGCCTTCGAGGAAACGGGCATGGGACATCACCGCGCCCCTCCCGCTTTGGGAGCGACGGCCGGGCTCCTGATCGGAGAGGCGAAAGCGGTGAAGGGAACGCGCGATGATACCGGGAACACGAACTGACCTGACAATGCGGCGGGATGCCTCACAAGGCTACGGCAAGGCAGGTCGGATGGCGAGCACCTATTTCGCGTCGGCGGAATTCTTCCATGCGCGTTTGGCATGAATTCTCCGTGACCCGTTCAATTATGACGGTCCTCTGGCTTGATGCGGCTGCGAAGAGCCCTTTCGGTTCTCCGATCGCAGCCACTCCGGATGGTCACCCATGTCCCGGTTTCGCCGTCGCGGCGGGCGAGGACTTCGCGACGCACGGCCCATGACGAACCATCCGGGCGGTAGAGCGGGACGCGTCGGCGGCGAAGACGACCAAGCGATTCACGAGATCGCGCCTCGACCGGACTCGCGCCGGACATCCTGGCCGGGACGCCCGGCCCTCCGTCAGTTCGTCGCGAGCACGTTCTGGAACTGCCAAGGGTCGCTTTCGTCGATCTCCTCGGCGAACTGCGCCCAGCGGGTCGAGATCGGGGTCCAGTCGGTGTAATGCCCCTCGATCCGGCCGAGATAGGGCCGCATCACGTCGAGGCAGAAGGCGTGGTCCATCTCGTCGGTCTCGACGATCCCGGCTTTCGGGTTCTTGAGCGCCCAGGCCATGCCGGCGAGAACCGCGCTCGTAACCTGAAGCCCGGTCGCATTCTGGAACGGCGCGAGGTCGCGGCACTCCTGGATCGAGAGGCGCGAGCCGTACCAGAGCGCGTTCCTCTCATGCCCGTAGAGCAGCACGCCGAGGCAATCCTCGCCCCAGAGGATCTCGTTCTCGTCGAGGATCTTCTGCGCCTCCTGGATCTTGCCGGAGCCGAGCATCTCGTGAAGCGACAGCACCGCCTGCCCGCAGGGGTGATAGGCGTAGTGGCAGGTCGGCCGGAACTCGGGGCTCGCGCCCTCGCCGACGGTGTAATAGTCGGAGATCGAGATCGCCTCGTTATGCGTCACGAGGAAGCCGTATTGCGGACCGGCCTCGGGCGTCCAGGTGTGGACCTTGGTGAGCAGGCCGGGCGAGTCGAGATAGATCGCCGCCTGACAGCCCTTCTCCTGACGATGACCGTTGGGCGGGAACCAGGTCTCATGCGTGCCCCAGCCGAGTTCCGCGGGCTGGAAACTCTCGGAGATAAACCCCTCGACCGACCAGGTGTTGACGAAGGTGTGCAGCGGCTTCGCATCGCGCCCGGCCTGGGTGTCGCGCTCGGCGATATGGACGCCCTTGACGCCGAGATCGCGCATCAACGCCGCCCAGCCGGCGCGGTCCTTCGGCGCCGCGGTGTCGTGGCCGGTATCGCGTGCCAGCACCAGCAGCGCCTCCTTCAGGAGCCAGGACACCATGCCCGGATTGGCGCCGCAGCAGGAAACCGCCGTCGTGCCCCCCGGATTCGCCGCCTTCTCCCGCCGCACCGTCTCGCGCAGCGCATAATTCGTGCGGTCCGCGTCCGAGAGCGACAGGTCGAAATAATGCCCGGCCCAGGGCTCGACCACCGTGTCGATATAAGGCACGCCGATCTCGCGGCAGAACCTCATGAGGTCGAGCGAACTGGTATCGACCGAGAGATTGACGCAGAACCCCTTGCCCTCGGGAAACAGCTGTCCGAGCAGCGCCCGGTAATTGTCGCGGGTGATCTCGGTATGGATGAAATGCACGCCGCGCTGTTCGAGGAAGGTCTTGTGTTCGTCCGAAGGCTCGATGACATGGACCTGCTTCGGATCATAGGTGAAATGCCGTTCGATCAGGGGCAACGTCCCCTGCCCGATCGACCCGAAGCCGATGATCACGATCGGCCCGTCGATCCGGCCGTAATTCGGATGCGTCCGCGTCAATTTCCTGAACTCCCTCAAGCAGCGGTGCCAGCCTCGGCCAGCGTCGCGCGCACCATAGGAAATTTGGCGCGGAAGGGAAGTGTGGTGGGCCGGGTGTGACGGTTTGGCAATGCGAAGACAGGCGGAGTTTTGCGGAATCCGGCTTTCTAGCAAATGCAAGCCAGATCACGGAAAATTCACTTTCTGATTGCAACCGATCCGAAGGCGATTACTCTCGCGGAAAGCGAATGGAGATTTTCGTGCCAAGATCAATCATAGTGCTTACGATCGCAGCGGTTCTATGCTCTTGCGCTACACCGGAACCAGCAACCTTCGCCTACCGCGCCAGTACGACGAATAGCGAGAAGGCGATGGACTATGTCGACTGCCAGACCGAAGCTACAAACCGGGTTGATCGTGCCCCATCTGGTGGTGTAGCTCACGGCGGGCCTCGCGCTCATCAGCGGGCCGAGCAGGTCAGTCGCGCTGCGCGGCAGGCAGGCTGACGGTGAGATCATCGCAGACGGG
>NZ_JBKQWU010000032.1:0-40481 GCF_047275745.1 Amaricoccus sp. W119
CCCAGGCGACGCCGACTGGGACGTCGGGGTCCCTGAGGTCTCCAGCCGCGAAACCGTCAACCAGGCCAGAGAAGCCCAGGTCAGAATCCGCGAAAAACAGCGCGTCGGCGTGTGATCCCGATCCGGCGGATCGCCATGAGCCAGGGCCCGATCGTCGAGATCGGGCCCTTCGCCTGCGCGGCGTGACCGGAGTCGGGGCGTCAGGCGCCGACGAGCAGGCGGCTGTGCCTGCCGCCGACCAGCTTCACGCCGCGGATGACGAGGACACAGGCGAGGCAGATGAGCGCGGTCAGAGCGAGCACATTGGCCACGCTGGCCTGAAGGGTGAGATCGCCGCGCGCCGCGAAGATCCGCAGCGTTGCGATGAAATAGCCGTGCAGGAAGAAGATGCCGAAGGAGTATTTCGCCAGGAGGTCGATCGCCGGGGCGCGGAACCCCGCCGTTCGCGAGGCCACGACGAAGAGGCAGAGCAGCATGACGAGCTTGAGCGGATACTGCGCCGCGTCCGGCGCCGCCACCGAGACCGGGACCAGGACGACCAGGATCGCGAGCGCGGGCGCCCAGACGGAGGCTCGCTGGCTGAGCGCGCCGATCGCTGTGTTGTAGCGCGCGCAGCACATCCCGATCAGGAACACCGGCAGGTAATGCGCGGCGGCGAGCGGCGGGTTGGCATTGACTTCCGGCCGGGTGAGGATCGTCACGCCGAGCAGCAGGCTCATCGGGATCGCGACGGCGTAGCGCCATCCGGCGCCGTCGATCCCGCGGATGACCGGGGTCGCCGCGTAGATGACGAAGATCATCGGAACGAACCACAGCGCCCCGAGGTGCAGCCCGGTCAGCAGCAGGTAGACGGGGAGCAGGAGATCCGGAACGCCGCTCAGATCGACGTGCCCGTGCTGCTTGTCCCCCACCACGTAGATCAGCAGCGCCGGTATCGAGATCAGCGCGTAGGGCACCAGGACATTGACCACCCGGCGGGCCATGAAGGCGCGATAGGGCTCGCGCAGCGACAGGTGCCGGAACAGGAAACCGGCGGCGAAGGTGAAGACGATGTTCACCTCGTCCAGATTGACCGGGAACGGGCTGCCCGGGACCGGCGGCAGGGCGTTCACCACATGCGTCATGACGACGAGAATGGCCGCGAAGGCCCGGATCTGCTGGATGGAATAGATCAAGCGGCGGAACTCCGCGCGAAGGGCTCTCTCGCGCGGCCGGCGGACAAAGGGCGATCGAAAGACGATCATTTCGCATCCGCGAACGACAACGCAGATGCAGCATAGTCGAGGAGCCCGCCGGCCACAATCACCACGCCGACAGGCCAGCCGTGATTTGCTGACGCCGGGCCCCCGGCGCGCCCTTCAGTGCGCGCCGATCCGCAGAATGCCTTGCACGGATTCGACCGGAACCGGCTCGAGACCGCAATCGACGCCCTCGATCGCGGCGCCGGTATGGATGTCGAAACGGGCGCCATGCGCGGTGCACATCAGCTTCGCGCCGTCCGCCGACAGGAGCCGCTCGCCCCGGTAGTTGAGCGGCAGGTACTGGTGCGGGCAGACGTTCACATAGGCGCGCCAGGTCTCGCCCGCGCGCAGGACGAGCAGCGGGAAGGCGCCCTTCCCGGTCTCGACGGTCAGGGCGCGAACGCCCGTCACCTCATCTTCGCGGCAGATCGGCGTGCCGGGCGCGGGGGCGGTGCTGTAATCGGTCCAGCTCATCGGTAACGCCGGCCCCGCCGCGAAGCGGGGCCGATCCCTCACTCGGCCGCTTCGGCGCTGAGCACGCCGCGGCGGATCTGGTCTTCTTCGATCGATTCGAAGAGCGCCTTGAAATTGCCCTCACCGAAGCCGTCGTCGCCCTTGCGCTGGATGAACTCGAAGAAGATCGGGCCGATGACGGTCTTCGAGAAGATCTGCAGCAGGATCCGCGTCTCGCCGCCGCCGACCACGCCTTCGCCGTCGATCAGGATGCCGTGCTTCTTCATGCGCTCGATCGGCTCCTCGTGGCCTTTCACGCGGCGATGCGACATCTCGTAGTAGATGTCGGGCGGTCCGGGCATGAATTCCATGCCCGCCTCAGCGATCCGGTCGGTGCCGGCGTAGATGTCCTCGCTCGCGATCGCGATATGCTGGATGCCTTCGCCCTTGTATTCCTTGAGGTATTCCTCGATCTGGCTGTGGTCATCGGTCGATTCGTTGATCGGGATGCGGATCTTGCCATCCGGCGAGGTCAGCGCGCGGCTGACGAGGCCGGTCTGCTTGCCCTTGATGTCGAAGTACTTGATCTCGCGGAAATTGAACGTGTCGTGGTAGAACCGGTACCACGTATCCATGTTGCCGCGGATCACGTTATGGGTCAGGTGGTCGAGGTAGTAGAAGCCGAAACCCTCGGGCCTCGGGTTGGCCTCGCCCAGCCAGTCGTAATCGGCCTCGTAGCAGCTTCCCGCGTCGCCGTAGCGATCGATGAAATAGAGCAGCGACCCGCCGATCCCGTAAACCGCCGGCGCGTCGATCGACTTGCCACCGCCCGTGTACTCCTCCGCACCGAGGTCGAGCGCGCGCCGCAGCGCGGCTTTCGCATCGACGACGCGCCAGGCCATCGCCGGGGCGCAGGGCCCATGCTCCTCGACGAAACCGGCGCCGTGGCTGCCCGGCTCCGCGTTCAGGAGGTAGTTGATGTCGCCCTGCCGGTAGAGGGTGATGTTCTTCGTCTTGTGCTTCGCGACCGGGGTGAAGCCCATCTCGCGGAAGATCCGGTCGAGTTTCTCCGGTTCGGGATGAGCGTATTCCACGAATTCGAACCCGTCGGTTCCGGCGGGATTGGCCTTGCTGATCGTGGCCTTGGGGGCGTTGTGCGGGAACGGGCCCATGCGATCCTCCTTGATGCTTCTTCCGTCGCGATGAGGCATCGTGACAGGCAATCCCCGCATGAGGCTTGCAAAACGCGTGTCCGATCCGGCAATCTCGCACGAAACCCGCATGATTTTGGCATATGGCGCGCGAAATGGACCTCGACAGCTTCGATATCGCATTGCTCACCGCCTTGCAGCGGGACGGATCGCTCACCAACGCCGCGCTGGCGGGGATCGTCAATCTCTCGGCCTCGCAATGCTCGCGCCGGCGGGCGGCGCTGGAACAGGCGGGCGTGATCGAAGGCTATGCCGCGCGGCTGAGCGCCACGAAGCTCGGCTACGGGTTCCGCGCGATCATGCGGGTGAACCTGTCCGGCCATGGCCAGGGAATCGAAGACGAATTCGCCCGCTTCGTCGCCAAGCACCCGCAGATCCGTTCCGCCTTCTCCGTCTCGGGCGACGCCGATTACGTCCTCGACATCCGGGCGCGCGATCTCGACGCCTTCGCGGATTTCGTCCATCGCCACCTGCTGCCGCATCCGAGGGTCGCGCAGGTCCGCTCGGAGATCGTGCTGAAGACATTGAAGGACGAGCGCGGGATCGGCCCGCTCTGAGGCCGGAGCGAAGCTCGACGTCTCCTCAATCCCCGAACCCCGGCAGTGGGTGGAGGAGGCCCTCGGCCCGGCACGTCTCCCAGAACTCCGCCGGAATCTCCTCCTCGTAAGCCGCGAGGGTCGAGCCGACCTTCTCCGGTGTCTGGGTCGACCACAGGACGGAGAGCGTCGCGGGCACCATCAGGCCGAAACGGATCAGCGCCCCGGTCTCGCTCACGCCGAATTCCGCGCGGATCTCGGCGAGCCGGGCGCGAAACGGCGCGTTCGCTTCCCCGAACCAGGCGCCGTTGCCGAAGGGCGAGGCGGCGAGGACCCCGATCCCCCGCGCCGCGCAGGCTTCGAGCACCGGCGCCGCGCCCGCGTGATCGCCGAGCGAGAAGCCGCCGGCGAAGAGCAGCATGTCGATGTCGAAACGCTCGATGAAGGCCATGGCGATCGCCGGCGTGTTCGCACCGACGCCGACCAAGCGGACGAGACCCTCCTCGCGCATACGGACGAGCTCCGCGCCACCGGTTGCGAGCGCGGCCTCGAGCCCGCCGGGGCAGATCGAGAGTCCGTGCATATAGGCGACATCGGCCGAGGGGATGCCGATGCGGTGCAGCGAGGTCTCGAAGGAATGCCGGATCGCCGGGGCGGAATAGTCGCAGATCGGCGCGAAACCCGCGTGGAAGGGATAATGCCGCGTGACCGCCTCGCGCCCGCCGAACGGGTCGAGATCGACGCCGACCTTGGTCGACAGGATGTAGTCGGCGCGATCCTTCCAGACCAGCGCCGCGCCGAGCCGCCGCTCGCAGAGGCCGCTGCCGTAATAGGGGGCGGTGTCGAAATGGCGCACACCCGCGTCCCAGGCGGCCCCGGCCACCGCGCGCGCCCGCGCATCGCCCTCGGGCCCGTCCATCTCGCTCCACCGCGAGGTGCCGAGCGCGAGTTCGGTGAAGGCGAGATCCGCGCGCGGATGGCGGCGGGTCGGAAGGGTCTCGGTCATCACGGGGCTCCTGCCGGTTGGGTGCCTCCCTTCCTACGGCGTTCGGCGCGGCGAAGCGACTCGCGTGCCGCGGGCGGGCCGGCTCCGCGCGGGTCGCGCTCGCGGGGGTGGTACCGCTGCGCGCGGAGGTCGAAATCGCGCGGCGCATAGCGGCGTTGCACCGCGCGGGGGTTGCACAAGGGTGGCTTCGTCGGTGAACTGGCGCGATGAAATGTCAGCGACTGCGACCCTTCCGACCGCGCGGCCGGGAGGGGCGGAATGTGAGGACCCGATGAACCAGCCCGCCGCCGCGCAAGCCCTCGATCCCGAGGCCACGGCGCTACCGGACCCAACGCTGCCCGACCCGCCGTTGCCCGACCCGCCGTTGCCCGACCCGGCGGCGCCGCGGCCCGGCGTGGCCGACGCCGAGGCGCTCGCGCGTCACGAGGCGCTGGTGCGCGAGGATCTCGCGCGGCTCGGCCTGCCGGCGCGGGCCTGGACCGAACCGCGGAGCTTCGACGGGCGGCCCATGCCCGATGTGGTGGTGATCGGCGGCGGGCAGTTCGGCATCGGCGTCGCCGGGGCCCTGAAGCTGCGCGGGATCGCCAACCTCCTGGTGCTCGACCGCGCGCCGGAAGGGCGGGAGGGCCCCTGGGTCACCTATGCCCGGATGCCGACGCTGCGCTCGCCGAAAACGCTGCCGGGGCTCTCCTTCGGCATCCCGTCGCTGACCTTCGAATCCTGGTACCGCGCCGCCTACGGCGCCGGGGCCTGGGCGGTGCTCTACAAGGTCCATAATGACACCTGGCAGGATTACATCCTCTGGGTCCGCCGCATGCTCGACCTGCCGGTGCGCAACGGAACAGAGGTGCGCGGCCTCGTTCCCCATGCCGACCGGGTCGAGCTCGTGCTCGCCGACGGGACGCACCTCGCAGCGAAACGCGTCGTGGTCGCGACCGGACGCGGCGGGACCGGCGGCTGGGTGCCGGTGCCGGGCGTCGCCGGGGATCTGTTCCCCGATCTCGCGGCGCATACGATGGACGAGATCGACTTCGCGCGGCTCGCGGGCAAGCGGATCGCGGTGATCGGCGTCGGTGCCTCGGCCTGGGACAACGCGGCGACGGCGATGGAGGCGGGCGCGACCGAGGTCGTGATGTTCGCCCGGCGCCAGGCGATGCCGCAGCTGAACAAGGGCCGGGCCTCGACCGGCATCGGCTATTTCGAGGGCTGGCAGAGCCTGCCCGACGCCGACCGCTGGCGGCTCGGCGTCTATCTCGACGACATGCAGTCGCCACCGCCGCATGAGACGGTGCACCGCGCCCTCGCCCGGCCCGGCGTCTCGGTCCATTTCTCGACGCGCATCCGGTCGGTCATCCGCGCCGACGGCGGAGTTCGGTCGGCGGTTCGCGCCGACGGCGGGGTCCGGATCGAGGTCGAGAACGGACCTTCGGGCGACTACGACTTCCTGATCCTCGGCACCGGCTTCCGCGTCGATCTCGCGCATGAGCCGCTGTTCGCGGCGGTACATGACCGCGTGGCGCTCTGGCAGGATCGCTACACCCCGCCGCCGGAACTCGCGCGGCCGCATCTCGGGCGCTTCCCCTATCTCGGCGAGGCCTTCGAGCTGCTGCCGAAGGCGGGCGAGGCCGGAGACCTGGCCCGCATCCATGTCTTCAACATGGCGAGCTGGCTCAGCGCCGGGACGCTCGCCGCGGATGTGCCGACGCTCGAAATCGGCCCCGACAGGGTGGCCGCCGGCGTGACCGCGCGACTCTTCGCCGAGGATTTCGAGCCGATCTTCGCCCGCCTCGGTGCCTGGGAGGAAGAGCACGAGCTCAAGGGCACCGCCTTCTACGCGCCCGAGCACGTGAACTCGACCGCCCGCTGACTTCACCCGCCCGCTAATTCACCCGCCCGCTAATTCACCGAGGGAGACCCGCCCATGACGCTCACTCATCTCACCCGCCGCGGTTTCGCCGGCCTCGCGCTCGCGGCCGCGCTCGGAACGCTGACGCCGGCCCTCGCCCAGGATGGCGAGCCCGTGCTGATCGGGGTCTCCGGCCCGCTGACCGGGCCCCAGGCGCAATATGGCGAACTCTGGAAACAGGGGTTCGATCTCGCGCTGGAAAAGATCAACGCCGAGGGCGGGATCAACGGGCGCCCGCTCGCCTACCAGTTCGAGGACAGTCAGAACGATCCGCGACAGACCGTTGCCATCGCTCAGAAATTCATCTCGGACCCGAACATCGTCGTCGAGGTCGGCGATTTCTCCTCCACCGCCTCGATGGCCGCTTCGCCGCTCTACCAGCGCGGCGGGCTGGTGCAGTTCGGCTTCACCAATTCGCATCCCGATTTCACCAAGACCGGCGACTACATGTGGTCGAGTTCGATCTCGCAGAGCCAGGAGCAGGAACTGCTCGCCGAATACGCGGTCGGCAAGCTCGGGCTGAAAAAGATCGGCGTGCTGCATCTCAACACCGACTGGGGCACCACGGCGAAGAACATCTTCATCGAGGAAGCGGGCGAACGCGGCGCCGAGGTGGTGGCGGCCGAAGGCTATCTGCCCGACGAGAAGGATTTCCGCGCCACGCTCACCCGGGTCAAGGCGGCCAATCCCGACGGGCTCATGCTCGAGAGCTACTATTCGGACGGCGCCCTGATCGTGCGCCAGATCCGCGAACTCGGCATCGACCTGCCGATCGTGGCGACCGGCTCGGTCTATTCGCCCGACTTTCTCAATCTCGCGGGCGACGCGGCCGAGGGCGTGCATACGGCGGCCTATTTCACACCGGTCTCGCCCCGGCCCGAGGTGCAGACCTTCATCAAGGACTTCGCGGAGCAGTACGGGCAGGAGCCAAACAATTTCAATGCGATGGCCTTCGATACGATAAATATCCTCGCGGAAGTGATGCGCCGCTATGGCTCCACGCGCGAGGAGATCAAGGCGGGGCTGGGCGAGATCGCCGATCTGCCCTCGGTGCTCTTCCCCGAGGTGAGCTTCGATCCGGAGACACGCCGGGTCATGGGGCTCGAAGCGACCGACCTGATCGTGAAGGACGGCACCTTCCAGCTCTACGAATAAACCCCGATCCCGCCCGGAGCACGGCCCGGGCGGCCCGACGGAGACGCATATGGACGCGGTCCTCTCCCTTCCCTGGTTCGACTTCACCGTCTCGGGCCTGGTTCTCGGCTCGATCTACGCGCTGATGGCGGTCGGCCTCGCGCTGATCTTCGGCGTGGCCAATCTGATCAACTTCGCCCATGGCGCGGTCTTCACGGTCGGGGCCTATGTCGGCTGGACCTGCGCGGTCGCGCTCGGCCTGCCGCTCTGGACGACGGTGCTCCTCGTCGCGCTCGCGGGCGCCCTGGTCGGCGCGCTGATCGAGGTGGTGGCGATCCGGCCGCTCAACCGGCAGTCGCGGATCGCACCCTTGCTCGCCACGATCGGCGTCGGGCTGATCCTCGATCAGATCGTCCATATCACCTTCGGCGCCAATCCGCGTCCGCTGCCCGTGCCGCTGCCCGACTGGCGGATCAGCGTCGGACAGGGCTCGATCGGGCCGATCGACATCACGATCTTCCTCACGGGCGTGATCGCCGCCGCCGCGCTTTACGCGTTCCTCTTCCACACCAGGCTCGGCATGGCGGTGCGCGCCACCGCGCAGGACGACGACGCGGCGAAGCAGATGGGCGTCAACATCCACGCGGTGAACATGACGGTCTTCGGCATCGCGGGCGCGCTCGGCGCGATCGCGGGGCTGCTGGTCGGGATCTACTACAATTCGATCGACCCCAATACCTCGTTCCAGATCATGCTGAAGGGCATGGTCGCGATCGTGATCGGCGGTATGACCAATGTGCCGGGCGCGATCGGCGGCGGGCTGATCCTCGGGCTGATCGAGAGCTACGGCATCGCGCTCTTCGGGGCGAGCTACCGCAACCTCTTCGCCTTCTCGGTCCTGCTCCTGATGCTGCTCGTGAAGCCGAACGGGCTCTTCGCGCGCGGACGCGAACGGCAGGCGGAGCCGATGACCGGCTCCTTCGTCACCCAGTCGACACCGATCCGCCTGCCCCGCTGGGCGCTCGTGGCGGGGGTGGTGATCGCGGCGCTGGTGCCGCTCGCGGGCCAGCCCTATTTCACCCAGGTCATGACCAACGCGCTGCTCTACGCGCTCGCGGCCATCTCGCTCACGCTGATCGCGGGCACGGTCGGGCTCATCTCCATCGGTCAGGCGGCGCTGCTCGCGATCGGCGCCTATGCCTCGGGGCTCCTGACCATCGCCGGGCTTCCGGTCGCGCTCGGCCTCGTCGTCGGCGCGACGCTGACCGCGCTGATCGGCACCGCGCTCGCCTATCCGGCCTTCCGGCTGCGCGGGCATTACGTCGCCATCGGCACGCTTGCGATCGGCGAGATCGTGGCGCTGGTGATCCTGAACTGGACCTCTGTGACCAATGGCTCGCTCGGTGTCTTCGGCATTCCTCCGCTCGAAATCCTCGGGCTGCCGCTCTATGGCACCAATGCGATGTACTGGTTCGTGCTGGTCCTCGTCATCGCCTTCTGCCTGATGCAGACCCGGCTGCTCTCCTCGCATCTCGGCCGCACATGGCGGGCGATCCGCGAGGATACGATCGCCGCCGAGACCTATGGCGTCGCCTCGAACTACTACAAGGGGCTCGCCTTCGGCTTCGCGGGCTTCACGGCGGGGCTCGCGGGCGCGATCACCGCGCATCAGTTCAGCTACATCAATTTCGACACGTTCAACCTGCTGACCTCGGTCCTGATCCTGACCATCGTCATCCTCGGCGGGCTCGGCAATGTGACGGGTGCGGTCATCGCCGCCGTCCTCGTCGCCGGGCTGCCGGAGATGTTCCGCGTGCTCGCCGAATACCGGATGCTGTTCTACGGGCTGGCGCTGGTCCTGCTGATCCGGTTCCGGCCGCAGGGCCTCATGGGGAGTGGCTGAGATGAGCGCGGAAGCACTGCTCAGCGCCACCGGCATCACCCGGCGGTTCGGCGGCATCACCGCCGTCGATGGCGTGGACCTTCATGTCCGGGAGGGCGAGTTCCTCTCGGTTATCGGGCCGAACGGCGCGGGGAAGACCACGCTCTTCAACCTCATCTCCGGGCAGGACCGGATGGACGCGGGCCGCGTCACGCTCGAAGGCCGCGACATCACCAATTTCCGCCCGCACCGGATGGCGGAGATCGGCGTCGCACGGACCTTCCAGCACGGCCGGGTCTTCGGCAACCTCACGGTCATGGACAATGTGCTCATCGGCTGCCACACGCGGCTGCGCGCGGCGCGGCCCCGGACGCCGGTCGTGGCACCGGTGCTGGAGATCCTGCGCGCGCTCGTCCGGCCGGCGGCGGTCCGCGAGGAGGAGGCGGCGATGCGGGCCGAGGCGCGCGAGATCATCGCGACCTTCGGCGACCGGCTCACACCCCGGCTTGACCAGCCGACCTATTCGCTTTCCTACGCGAACCGCCGCCGGGTCGAGATCGCCCGCGCGCTGGCGCTGCGTCCGCGCATCCTGATCCTCGACGAGCCGACGGCGGGCATGAACGAGAGCGAGACGGCGGAGATGCAGGGGATCATCGGGGAGTTGAAGGCTGAGGGCCGGACGATCCTCTTGATCGAGCACAAGCTCAACATGGTGATGGCGCTCTCCGACCGGGTGATGGCGATGGACAATGGCAAGGTCATCTCCGAGGGCACGCCCCGCGAGGTGCGCGAGGACCCGAAGGTGATCGAGGCCTATCTTGGCCATTCGACCATCGGCGGGGACGCGCCCGCGGCCGGAAGCCTGATGCCCGAGCCCGGACCCGCGGAGGCCGCGCGATGAAGCCCTTGCTGCGGATCGAGAAGATCAACTCCTTCTACGGCCCCGTACAGGTCCATTTCGACGTGTCGATGAGCGTGCCGGAGGGTGCGATCGTCTGCCTGCTCGGCGGCAATGCCTCGGGCAAGTCCACGACGATGAAGGCGATCCTCGGGCTGCAGGTGCCAAGATCGGGTCATATCTATCTCGAGGACGAGGAGATTACCGGCTGGCCCACCCCCCGGATCGTTCGGGCGGGCATCTCCACCGTGCCGGAGGCCCGCCGCCTCTTCGGCGAGATGACGGTGCGGGAGAACCTGCTGATGGGCGCCTATGTCCGGAGCGACAAGGGCGAGATCGAGGCGGATTACGACCGCGTGCTCGGCCTCTTCCCTCGGCTGAGGGAGCGGCTCCGGCAGAAGGCCGGCACCATGTCGGGCGGCGAGCAGCAGATGGTGGCGATGGCCCGCGCGCTGATGGGCCGGCCGAAGCTCATCTGCATGGACGAGCCGACGATGGGCCTCTCGCCGCTCTTCGTCGACCGGGTGCTGGAACTGATCGCGACGGTGAACGGAACCGGGGTCTCGGTCTTCATGGTGGAGCAGAACGCCTCGATGGCGCTCCGGATCGCGGACTACGGCTATGTGCTCCAGAGCGGCCGCATCGTGCTCGAAGGCCCGGCGAAGCAGCTTCTCGCCGATCCCCGGATTCGCAGCGCCTATCTCGGGGAGGCCGTGTCCTGAGGCACACCGGCCTAAGGTGAGTCGGGCCGAGGCGGGTCGGACCGAGGTCCGCCGGGCCGGCCCGCGTCAAGAAACCGGCGCGAGATCCCCACGACGCTCTCGTGCCGGGGCGCGTTCTGGCCGATCGACAGCATCTCGGCCTCGCCGAGCCGCGCCAGGGCGGGATGGGCGTCGCGTAGTTCCGCGAGCCCCGTCACCGTCGCCTCGGCCAGCGTGGCGACCACGTCGGGCCGCGTGCGCGCCGATGTGACGAGCGTCGCCGTCGTGGCGAAGGTCGGGATCGCGGTGCTGACGCCGGCATAGGTGCCGGACGGGATCTCCACGCGGCGGAAATAGCTGTTCGCCGCGACCAGCCGGTCGGTCCGCGCCTCGGAAACGGGAACGAGCGTCGCGCCGCAGGCGGCGACCATCTCCTCCACGGTCAGGTTCGGATGCGCGACGATGAAGACCGCCGCGTCGATCTCGCCGGCGCAGAGCGCGCGCGCCGTGTCGGACATCGGCGTATCGGCGACATAGGCGAAATCCGCCTCGGTCCATCCCATCGCGGCCATCACCACGCCCATGGTCGCCCGCCCGCCCGATCCCGCCGGGCCGAAGCTCACCCGCTTGCCGAGGATGCCGCCGAAGGACAGGATCTCGGCGCCGGGCCGCGCGACGATGGTGAAGGGCTCGGGGAACAGGCGAAGCACCGACCGCAGCTCCCAGTCCGGCCCCGTTTCCGTGAAGACGGCGGTGCCCCTGACGGCGTGCGATTCCCAATCCGACTGGACGATCGCGAAGGTTCTCACGCCGCTCCGGACATCGCGCAGGTTCTCGATCGATCCGTCCGAGGGTTCGGTGAGGCAACGGATGCCGGTCTCCCAGCGCCGCTCGTTCACCAGATCGCAGATCGCGCCGCCAGCGACGTAATAGACGCCGGTTTTGCCGCCCGTGCCGATCGAGATCAGCACCTGATCGATCGCGGCCACCGGCCCCGCGGAGCCGAGCGCCACGGCGAGGCTTGCGAGGCCGAGGCGGAGATCGTTCCACCACCGGCAGTTCCTTCTCCCGTGGGTCATGCGGGGAATCCGGCGCCGATCGTCTTCCTGAGCCTCCTGCTCTAGCAGCCGTGCGCGCCGCTGCCAAGCGCGGCCGGGCGTGCCGCGAGAACACCTCCGATGTTGATCTCGGCGCCCGCGTCCGGGGATACTCGGTCGAGGCAGGCACAAGGCACGGACTCCCAAGAACCGATGGAAAGCTATCAACGACTTGTGGACGTCATCGCGCTGCAGAACCTGCGCATGCGTCTCGAATTCTGGCTGCTGACCGAGGTTCTGGTCTGGTCGACGCTCGGGCAGGTCGCGGCCATCGCCGTCTGTCTCGTCGCAGCCCATGTCGCCGCGGTGCCCCTGCGCGCGCGGCTCGCCGGTTTCATAGACCGGCGGGGGAACGGGACCCCGACGCTGCGCGCGCTCCTGGTCTCGGCGCATTCGATCATCCGCTCCGTCGTCGCCTTCGCCTTCCTCGCCATGGCCAACGCGGTGGCGGCGCGGTTCGGCTGGCCGAACCTTCTGCTCAGCACGGCGACGAACCTGATCGGCGCCTGGATCGTCATCCGGCTTCTCGCCGGGCTCATCCGGAACGACTTCTGGGCGCGGGTCGTCGCACTTCTCGCCTTCGGGGTCGCCACGCTCAACATCCTCGGGCTGCTCGGGCCCGCCATCGTCTGGCTCGACCAGCTCGACTTCCGGCTCGGCGACACCAGCGTCTCGGCGCTCGACCTCCTTCGCGCCGCGTTCGAACTCGCGGTCCTGCTCTGGCTCGCGGTCGTCGTCGCGCGGCTGCTCGAGACGCGGGTGACCCGCGCGCCGAACCTGACGCCCTCGCTCCGCGTCCTGACCGCGAAGCTCATCCGCTTCTCGCTGATCGGTCTCGCCCTCGTCGTCGCGCTCACGAGCACGGGGATCGACCTCACCGCCTTCGCGCTCTTCACCGGCGCGCTCGGCGTCGGCATCGGCTTCGGGCTGCAGAAGCCGATCTCGAACATCATCAGCGGCCTGATCCTGCTCTTCGACCGGTCCATCAAGCCGGGCGACGTGATCGAACTCACCGACCCCGGCGACCATCAGAAACTCCTCTTCGGCTGGGTCACGGCGCTCAACGCCCGCTATGTCTCGCTCACCACGCGGGACGGGACCGAGTGGCTGGTGCCGAACGAGGACCTGATCAGCCGGCGCGTCATCAACTGGTCCTACAGCCACAACCGGCTGCGGCTGCTGACCCCGATCTCGGTCAGCTTCGACTCCGACGTGCCGCTGGCGATGCGGCTCATCGAGGAGGCCGCGCTCGAGACCAGGCGCGTCATGAAGCATCCGCAGCCGGTCTGCCGGCTGATGAGCTTCGGCGACAGCACGGTCAATCTCGAGATGCGGTTCTGGATCGACGATCCGGCCAATGGCGTGATCAATGTGCGAAGCGCGGTCCTGCTCGCGATCTGGGAGAAGTTCCGCGCCAACGGCATCCGCACGCCGCTGGCGCACCGCGATCTGCTGATCAAGCCGACCTCGGAACTCAGGGTTCGCTTCGAGCGCGAACGGCCGGAGGGCGCGCGGTCGGAGGGAGAGGGACCCGGACGGCCGGAGGACGAGGTGGCCGAACGGCCCGGGGGCGAACAGCCGGGGATGGCCTGAGCGGCGGCCGGCGGAGACCCGCCACCACCCGCGCCATCGCTAACGGCGAGTATTGCGCTCTTGCGATACTCGTTTCGCGCATGCACAATCGCCCCTGCCGGGCTTTCGTGTCGCGCCCCGGCACGTACGATTCGGAGTACCGAGTTTTGAAAGTAGCGGTTGTACACTACTGGCTCGTCGGCGTGCGTGGCGGGGAGCGCGTCCTCGAACAGATCCTGACCTGCTTTCCCGAAGCCGATGTCTTCACGCATGTCTTCGATCCCTCGGCGGTCTCGCCGCTGATCCGCGACCGGCGCGTGACGGAGAGCTTCATCGGCAAATTTCCCGGTGCCAGAAAGCACTACCAGAAATACCTCCAGTTCATGCCGAGGGCGCTCGAGGAACTCGATGTCTCGGACTACGATCTGGTCCTGTCCTCGGAATCCGGCCCTGCGAAAGGCGTCATCGCCGGACCCGAGGCGCGGCACCTGTGCTACTGCCACAGCCCGATGCGCTACATCTACGATCACTACCCCGCCTACAGCGCCCCGCTCGGGCGGCTGAAGCGGGCCTATTTCTCGCATCTCGCCCATCGGCTCAGGATGTGGGATTTCGTGTCGGCGGCGCGGGTCGACCGGTTCGTCGCCAATTCGAGCTTCGTCAGGGCGCGGATCCGCCGCGTCTATGGCAGGGACGCGGATGTGATCCATCCGCCGGTCGATCTCGAAACCTATTCGCCCATCCCGGCGCCCGGACGGGACTACTACCTCTGCGTGTCGGAACTCGTCGGCTACAAGCGGGTCGATCTCGCCATCGAGGCGGTTCGCGGCACCAACCGCGTCCTCCGCGTCGTCGGCGATGGCGAGGCGGCGGAGGCGCTGCGCCGGAACGCGCCGGCCAATGTCGAGTTCCTCGGCCGCGTCGAAGCCGACCGGATGCGCGAGATCTATGGCTCCGCGAAGGCCCTGCTCTTCCCCGGGGAGGAGGATTTCGGCATCGTTCCCGTCGAGGCGATGGCCTGCGGCACGCCGGTGATCGCCTATGGGTCGGGCGGCGCGCGCGACAGCGTGCGCGACGGCGTGACCGGCCTCTTCTTCGACGAGCAGAGCGCCCCCGCAATGCGGACGGCGATCGATCGTTTCGAGGCGATGGATTTTCCGGTCGAGCCGATCGCACGGCACGCCCAGGGCTTCTCGCCCGAGAACTTCCGTCACCAGTTCACCGCCGCGGTGGGCCGGATGATGGAGGAGGCCCGGTGAACGATCTGCCCGACACCCGTTCCGGATCGCCCTCCGCGAGCTTTTCAACGGCCTCCGGCTGGCCTCCTGATGGAGATCGAGACATGAACGCACGGATGGCCCCGCCCTCCCATGAATGGTCGAAGCCCATGAACCCGGCCGAGGACGACGACCGGGTCCAGATGGCCAGCCTCTTCGGGGCGATCCGGCGCCGCGTCTGGATGATCGTGATCGGCATGGTCCTCGGCGCCATCCTGCTCTTCGCGGCGGCCGGACAGATCACCCCGGTCTATACCGCGACGGGACAGGTGATGCTGAATCCGCGGGACACGCGCGTCGTGACCGAGGGCGAGGTGGTGCCGAACCTCCAGCTGAACGACCTCGTCATCAACAGCGAACTCAGCATCATCCAGTCGAATGTGGTGCGCGACGCGGTGGTCTCCGACCTCGGCCTCCAGCGGCTGGCGCCGCTGCTCACGCCCGAGGAGCTCGCGGTCGCGACCCGGGCCGACCTGCCCCGGCGTCTGTCGGACGCGCTCGCGAACATCGTGTCGGTGCGCCGGGAGGACCAGTCCTATGTGCTCTCGATCGCCGCGGTCACCACCGATCCGGTGCTCTCCGCCGATATCGTGAACGCGGTCCTGCGCGCCTATACCGAGATGCAGCTCTCCGACCGCGTCTCGACCGCGCGCCTCTCCGCCAGCTGGCTCGAAAACCGCACGGCGGGACTCCGCGCCCAAGTCGAGACCGCCGAGCGCGACGTCGAGCAATACCGGGGCGAACGGCTGGTCGAGGATGGCGGCAGCGTCGAGGCGGCCTCCCAGCAGCTCACCGATCTCAACGCGCAGCTCGCCGAGGCGCGGGCCGCGACCCGGCTCGCCGAGGCGCGTTACGATCAGTTGAGCGCGGTGATCCGGGACGGCGGACGCGCCGCCGCGCTCGACATCATCCAGACGCCGCTGGTGCTGAACCTGCGCGGCCAGCGTTCCGAACTCAGCCGCGAGGCCGCCGAGATCGAGAGCCGTTACAGCGGCGACCATCCGGACCTGCGCCGGCTCCAGGTCGAACTGGCGCAGATCGATTCCGAGCTGAAACAGGAGGTCAACAACACGCTGAGCGCCTATCGCAACGATCTGGAAGTGGCGCGGCGGAGCGAAAGCGCGACCGCCGAGAGCCTCACGGCGCTCGAGCAGCGGATTCTCCAGATGTCGCAGTCGGCGATCACGCTGCGCCAGCTGGAGCGCGAGGCGGAGGTGCTGCGCGGCACCTACGAGGAACTGGCCTCGCGTCTCGAGGAAACCCGGACCCAGGTCGCGGTGCAGCAGTCCGACAGCAAGATCATCGCGAGCGCGCTCGCGCCGCACCGGCCATCCTTCCCGCGCGTGCCCCTGCTCACGGCGCTCGGCGGCGTGCTCGGGGCGAGCCTCGCGCTGGCGCTGGTCTTGATCTCGGAACTGTCGCGCTCCGGTTTCCGGACCGCCGGCCAGCTGCAGTCGGGAACCGGGCTCCCGGTGTTCGAGGCCCTGTCCGAGCAACGCTGGCGCTCGCCCAAGGCGGTCCTCGCCGAGCTTCGCAAGGCGCCGCACGGGCGTTTCGCGGAGCAGTCGCGCAAGATCATCCAGTTCCTGAACCGGCCGGGCTCCGCACCGCGCAGCATCGCGATCACCTCGTCGCTCGCCGACGAGGGCAAGAGCACGCTCGCCGTGGCGCTGGCCCATACCCAGGCTGATCTCGGCAGATCGGTGGTGCTGGTCGATTGCGACCTGCGCAACAGCTCGCCGCGCAAGCTCTGGCAGGCGAAGCCGGGGCGCGATCTCAGGAGCGTCCTCGTCGGGACCTGCTCGGTCTCCGATGCGATCCAGCGCGATACCACGCTCAATTGCGACGTGCTCTGCGCCGCCAGCCAGCCCGACGGCGACCACTTCGCCTCGAAGCTCCTGACCCCCGAACGGATCGCCGAGCTGCTTTCGGACCTGAAGGGGCGCTACGAGATCATCGTGATCGACACGCCGCCGGCGCATCTGGTCGCGGAAACGCTGTCGATCGCCGCCGCCGCCGATGCCACGCTCTACGCCGTGCGCTGGGAACGGACGCCGCGCAAGATCGTGGAGCACAACATCGACGCCCTGCGCACCATGGGCGCGCGGGTCTCCGGTTTCGTCCTGACCCGCGTCTCCAAACGCGCGCTCGAAGGGGCGCACACCTACGGCTGACGCCCCGATCCGGGGGCTGCGGAAAACGCCGCCGCCGGACCTTCCCGTCGAATTCCAAGTTTGAGTAGCAAGTCCCCATGACCCAAGCCACAGCGCCCCAGGCGACAGCGCCCCAGCACGCAAAGTCCCGGGAGACGACACCGCGCATCGCCGTCGTCATCGCCTCGCTGGGACGGCCCGAGAACATCGCGGCCCTGCTCGACCGCCTCGCGCATCAGACGCTCCGGCCGAGCCAGGTCATCCTGTCCATGGAGACGGCGGCTGATGCCCCTGCCCCGCGCGACACGCCGTTCCCGCTGGAACGCGTCTTCGGGCCGCGCGGCATGACGGTTCAGCGCAATCGCGGCCTCGATCTTCTGGCGCCGAATATGGAGGTCGTCGTCTTCTACGACGATGATTTCGTTCCCTCCCGCCACGCGCTCGCCGGCATGGCCGCCTTCTTCGCGCGGTATCCGGATGTCGCCGGCGCCCACGGCCTCGTGATCGAGGATGGCGTCACCGGGCCGGGGATCGCGCCCGGCCAGGCCCGCGCGATCATGGACGAGGCCGACACCGCCGGGCCACTCGACGGTTTCACGATCATGCGCGAGGTTCCCGGCCTCTATGGCTGCAACATGGCCTATCGCACTGCCAGCATCCAGGGCATCCGCTTCGACGAGGGCCTGCCGCTCTATGCCTGGCTGGAGGATCTCGACTTCGGCGGCCGGATCGCGGGCAGGCTCGTGCACACGGATGCGTTCCAGGGCGTGCATTGCGGCGAGAAACGCGGACGCGAGAGGAACGGTCAGCGCCTCGGCTACAGCCAGATCTGCAACCCGGTCTACATGGCGCGGAAAGGCAGCATCTCGCTGTCGGTCGCGGCCCGGCAGATCGTTCGCAACGTGCTCGCCAATCACGTCAGGATCTTCTCGCCGGAGCCCTGGGTCGACCGCCGCGGCCGTGTGACCGGCAACTGGATCGCCTTCGGGGATCTGCTGCGCGGCCGCGCCGATCCGAGGCGCATTCTCGAACTCTGATCCGGACGCGCCGAGGGCGGCGAGATCCACTCGCCGCCCCCGTCTCGTTCCCCTTCCGCACCGCGACCCGAAGGCCGCGGGGGTGTCATGTCGGAGGTCATGCCTCCGGAACGGCGGGCCTCTCCCCGGGCACGTCCTCGGGCGCCGGCGCTTCCGAGCGGGCCGCCTTGCTCCGGCGCTCGACGAGGAAGTAGAGCACCACGCCGATGACGACCGCGTAGACCGTCGACTTCGGATCGGGCATGGCGAGCACCACCGCGACGATCCCGGCCACGCCGCGCTCGGTCGAGGTCCGGAGCTGCTCGATCCCGACCATGACGCAAATGTAGCCGGTCAGGACCAGGGTCAGCGACAGCGCGATCGGCAGCACCGGCTTGAAGATCGTGACGAGCGGCAGGATGAAGAGCGCGAGAAAGCCGAAGATCCAGAAGGTGCCGCCGCCCGAGAAGATCGACTGCATCGCCGTCCGGTCACGACCGTAGCGTTCGGCGACCGTCGCATGAACCGGCGTCCAGAGCGGACCGGCGAGACCGGGCCAGGGAGCGAGCACGGCGTGGAGCGCGTTGCGGATCGCGGTGACGAGGTGGACACGGCCAACGCTGTCGTCGATCTTTTCGTCGGTGCGGATGTGATCCACGCGCTCGGTCAGCGTGTTGCCGACGATGATGTCCCCGAAGGCGATGACATAGGCGATGAGCGCGGTGGGGATCGCGAGCAGGAAGACGTCGATCCCGGGCAGTCCCACGGAGAGCATGCTGAACTGCGACAGGGCGCCGAAATCGGGCTGGGTGATGCCCCATTCGATCTCCGGGATCGGATATTCGCCGATCGTCCAGCCGATGACCATCGCGACGAGCATGGCCGGCACCATCCCGAAATCGCCGATCCGCTTGGCGAGCGGGTGACGCGCCATCACATCCTTGAACGACAGCGAGAACAGCAGGTAGAAGGCGATCAGCGCGCCGATGATGAGCGAGACCGGCGTGGCCTCGATCCGGCCGCCTTCCTTCAACTCGCCCATCAGCGCCGCGATGCCCGCGCCGATGATGATCCCGGATTTCAGCGAGTTCGGGATGAGATCGACCAGCTTCGCGCCGAGCCCGGTGACCCCGAACAGGACGAAGATGAAGCAGACGATGAGCTGCAGGGCGATCATCGCCTGAACCGCCTCGGGGCCCGGCGCGAAACCGCCGAGGAAGAGCAGCGTCACCGGGATCGCCGGGGTGATCCAGCCGGGGACCAGCGGAACGCCGAGCAGCGCGGGCAGCATGAAGCCGATGCCGCAGATGAAGCAGCCGGCGAGCGCCGCCTCATAGGGCATGCCGAGATACTGCTGCAGCAGGGGGATCATCCCGAGCGAGACGACGAACATGATGAGTGCCTGCGCCGCCTCCGGAACCTCGATCCGGTAGTGAACGAGCGGGAGCCTGATCTTGAACGGACCGGCGGGCCAGTAGGGCTGTTCGGCCCCTTCCTCGCGGACATAGATCTGCATTCAGGGAATCCTCCTCTGTTCAACAACTTCCGGTGATGTCTCGGGGTTTGGGCTGGCCCGGTCGGACCAGGATGCGACCGGGCCGGGCCGTCAGGTTGTGGCCCGGGGGTGATGGCCCGGTCCGGCCGGGCCATCAGGTCTCAGGCTTGGATCTCAGCCCCGGAAATCAGGCGGCGCGGACGTAGCTGCCGGGCGCCGGCTCGATCGGGGTGAGCTTGCCGTTGTCGGGGTCGTGGGCGGGCACCTTGCGACCCGGGCTGTGGCTCGCGATCCATTTCGCCCAGTGCGGCCACCACGATCCCTCGTGCTTCTCGGCGCCGGCGATCCATTCCCGCGGGTCCTCTGGGTAGTCGGAGCCGGTCCAGAAGCCGTATTTCGGCCGCTTGGCCGGAGGGTTCATGACGCCCGCGATATGGCCCGATCCGCCAAGAACGAAGGTCGTGTCGCCGCCGAGCAGCCGGGTCGTCGGATAGATCGACGGCCAGGGCGCGATGTGATCGTCCTTCGTCGCCAGCACGTAGAAGGGAATGTCGATCTTGCCGACATCGATCGGAACGCCGTCCATCGTCAGATGCCCGGGCTTGCGCAACCCGTTCTCGATATAGATCTTCTCGAGATACCAGAGCAGCATCGCCGCGGGCAGGCGCGTGCTGTCGCCGTTCCAGTAGAGCAGATCGAAGGCCGGCGGCTTGCGGCCCATCAGGTAGTTCATCACATGGAACGACCAGATGAGGTCGTTCTCGCGGATCATCGAGAACATGTCCTGGAGGTGGTGGTTCTCCAGATAGCCCTTCTCGGCCATGTGATCGCGCAGCACCTTGAGCCGGTCGCGGTCGATGAAGACACCGATCTCGCCCACGTCGGTGAAGTCGATCATGGTCGCGAAGGTCGTCGCGGTCTTGACCCGCTTGTCCTCCTTCGCCGCCATGTAGGCGAGCGTCGCGGTGACGAGAATGCCGCCGATGCAGAAGCCGAGGATGTCGAATTCCTGCTCGCCGGTCTGCTCCTCCATCTTGTCGAGCGCGGTGAGCGGCCCGAGGCGCATGTAGTCCTCGAAGCTCATGGCCGCGTGTTCCTTCGACGGATTGACCCACGAGATCAGGAAGACGCTGTGCCCCTGTTCGAGCATGTAGCGCACCATGCTGTTCTCGGGCTTCATGTCGAAGATATAGTATTTGTTGATCCAGGGCGGCACGAAGAGCAGCGGCCGCTTGTACTGCGTCTTGGTCAGCGGCCTGTAGTGGATGAGCTGCATCAGCTCGTTCTGGTAGACGACCTCGCCCGGCGTGGTCGCGAGGTCGCGGCCGACCTCGAAGGCGGCGCGGTCGGTCATGTTGATGTCGAGCCGTCCGTCGCCGCGCTCGAGATCCTCGACGAGGTTGCGGAAGCCGGAGAGCAGGCTGCGGCCCTCGGTCTCCAGGAAGCGTTCGCGCGCGGCCGGATTGAGCGCGAGGTAGTTGCTGGGCGCGAGCGCGCTCATGAGCTGGCGCGTGTAGAAGCGCACCCTGAGGCTGTCCTTGTCACCGTTCGGCAGGGTCTGGATCAGCTGTTCGGCGGCGCGCTCGACCGCGAGATGCACGTCGCGCAGGCCGCGGCTGAGCGGATCGCTGGTCCAGCGCTCGTCGCGGAAGCGCCGGTCCTTGCTGTCCTCGCCGTCGGTCGACCATGCCTTGAGCCAGGCCTGCGTGCTCTCGACCATGAGATCCATCTGGAACTTCGCGAGCGCGTAGGGGTCGCGGGCCAGCTGCATGCCGGAGCGCGCATAGGCCTGCGCGATGGTTCCCGCGTCGAGGACCGAGAACTCCTGCCCCGTCGCCTTGGCCACGGCATTCGCCGCGCTGCGCTGCGCGAGGGTCTGGGCCCGCGTCATCAGGTCGACGAACTCCGCCGTCTGTTCGGCGATCTGTGTCTGGTCCATCTCAATTCCTCCCTCTTGTCTCAGGCGCCTCGGCCCTCGGCGTCGGCGATCAGCTTGCTTTCGCGAGGCGCCGGGCCGCCGAGGTCACCTTCACGATCGCCTCGCCTTCCACGACGACCGTATCACCGACCGTGCAGACCGTCCGCAAGGTCACACGCGCGCGCTCCGGTACGATGTCTTTCACGGTCACGGTCGCCTGCACAGTATCTCCGGGCCGCACGGGGGCAAGAAAGTTCATCCCTTGTGAAATATAGACCGTTCCCGGCCCGGGCAAACGGTTCGCGATCGCGGCCGAGATCGTGCTGGCGGTCAGGAAGCCATGGGCGATTCGGCCGCCGAAGGGGGTCGTCTTCGCGAATTCCTCGTTGATGTGGATCGCGTTGTTGTCGCCCGAGGCACCGGCGAAGAGGATGATGTCGGCCTCGGTGATCGTCTTGGAGAAGGCGGCGGACATGCCCGGCTGAAGATCCTCGACGTCGTATCCGTTCAGTTCGTTCATGGTCTTTCCTCCGTTGGGGAATGGGTTCGTGTCTGGCGGGACCCGGGCGCGCGTGCTCGCGGGGGGCCCCGAGGAAGTCAGGCCTCGACCAGCAGGTCGGCGGCGGGGAGATCGAGGATCGCCTCGGTGCCCGCCGTCGCAACGTCGCGGCAGGCGCGGGCACGCGGGAGGACATGCGAGGCATAGACCCGCGCGAGCCGGAGCTTGGCCCGGAGGTGTCCGCTGTCCTGCCCGGCCTCGATCCGGGCCGAGGCCGCGCGCGCCGCGTCGGCCATCACCCAGGCGCCGGCGCAGAGTCCGAAGACCTCCAGCACGTTGCTCGCCGAGGCGAGGGCGGTCTTCGGCTCCTGCGCGAGAAGCCAGGCGACCGTCTCCTCGATGAGATCGGCCGCCTCGCTCGCGAGCGCGGCGCTCTCGCCGCCGGCATTCGCCGTCGCACGCATCTCGTCCACCAACTCGCCCGCCGCCGCGCCGCCGTCGCGCAGGATCTTGCGTCCGACGAGGTCCAGCGCCTGGATGCCGGTCGTCCCCTCGTAGATCGTGGTGATCCGGGCGTCGCGCAGATGCTGGGCGGCGCCGGTCTCCTCGACATAGCCCATGCCGCCATGGACCTGCACGCCGAGCGAAGCGGTCTCGACCGACATCTCCGTGGCCCAGCCCTTGACGATCGGGATCAGGAGATCGACCCGGCGCTGGTGCGCGGCGCGGAGCGCGGCGTCCTCGGAGCGCGTCGCGAAATCGAGCGAGCGGGCGGCGCGCAGCGCCACGCCGCGGGCTGCGTCGGTCCGCGCCCGCATCACCGCGAGCATCCGGCGCACGTCCGGATGGCCGATGATCGTCTCGCCATTGGCGCCGTCCGCGGGCTTGCCCTGCCGGCGCTCCATCGCATAGGCGACGGCGGTCTGGGTCGCGTGTTCGGAGACGCCGATGCCCTGGATGCCGACATTGAGCCGGGCGTTGTTCATCATCGCGAACATGTATTCGAGACCGCGGTTGGGCTCGCCGACGAGATAGCCGGTGGCGCCGCCCTCGTCGCCGAAGGCGAGCGTGCAGGTCGGGCTCGCATGGATGCCGAGCTTGTGCTCGATCGAGACGCAGCGCACGTCGTTGCGCTGGCCGAGCGAGCCGTCGGCGTTGACGAGGAACTTCGGCACCACGAAGAGCGAGATCCCCTTCACGCCCGAAGGCGCGTCGGGCAGGCGCGCGAGCACCAGATGGACGATGTTCTCGGCGAGGTCGTGTTCGCCATAGGTGATGAAGATCTTCTGGCCGGAGACCAGATAGTGGTCCCCTTCCGGCACCGCCTTGCTCCGGACCGCCGCGAGGTCGGAGCCGGCCTGCGGCTCGGTCAGGTTCATCGTGCCGGTCCATTCACCGGTCACGAGCTTCGGCAGATAGGCATGTTTCAGGTCGTCCGAAGCATAGCCCTCGATCGCCTCGATGGCGCCCTGGGTCAGCATCGGGCAGAGCTGGAAGGCCATGTTGGCGCCCTGGAACATCTCCTGGACGCAGGCATTCACCACCTGCGGCAGGCCCATGCCGCCATGTTCCGGATCGGCCGCGGGGCTGTTCCAGCCCATCTCGACCAGCGTCTGATAGGCGGGTTTCCATTCCGCGGGCGTCGTCACCTCGCCATCGGCGAACTTCAGGCCAGCGAGATCGCCGGCGCGGTTCATCGGCGCGAGCACCTGGCCCGCGTATTTCGCGGCTTCCTCCAGAATGGCGCGGACCATGTCGGGCGTGGCGTCTTCGAGGCCGGGCAGCGCGGCGACGCCTTCGAGATCGCAGAGATCCTCGAGAACGAAGATCATGTCCTGCACGGGAGCGTTGTAGGTCATTGACTGTTTCCTGGCTCAAGCTTCGCGGTCGGGATCGGCGCCCATCCGACGGGCCCGCCGGTCCCCGGCGAGTTCAATCGAGGTGCGCGGGGGCCGTCGGGGCCGGCGCGCGGCCCCGTTCTCGCCCTCGCGGCGCTTTGGTTGTCAGTCCGTGCTGAGCGCCTTGGCGCGATCGCGGAGCAGGAACTTCTGGATCTTGCCGGTCGAGGTCTTGGGCAGGTCGCCGAAAACGACGGTCTTCGGCGTCTTGAAGCGTGCCATGTGCTGGCGGCAGAAGCCGATCACATCCGCCTCGGAAAGATCCCGTCCCGGCTTCAGCGCGACGAAGGCGCAGGGGGTCTCGCCCCATTTCTCGTCGGGCCGGGCGACCACGGCCGCTTCCATGATGTCGGGATGGCGGTAGAGCACGTCCTCGACCTCGACGGAGGAGATGTTCTCGCCGCCCGAGATGATGATGTCCTTCGAACGGTCCTTGATCTCGACATAGCCATCGGGATGCATGACCCCGAGATCGCCGGAGGCGAACCAGCCGCCGTTGAACGCCTTCTCGGTCGCCGAGGGGTTCTTGAGATAGCCCTTCATGACGTTGTTGCCGCGCATGAAGATCTCGCCGATCGTCTGGCCGTCGCTCGGCAGGCGTTCCAGCGTGACCGGATCGGCGATCATCATCTCCGACAGGACCACGTTCTTGACCCCCTGCCGCGCCTTCAGCCGCGAGCGGGTCTCGGCGTCCACGCCATCCCACTTCGACTGCCAGGCGCTGACGACGGAGGGTCCGTAGGTTTCGGTCAGGCCGTAGACCTGCGTCACCTCGACTCCCATCGCCTCCATGTTCGCGATGACCGCGGCCGGGGGGGGAGCGCCCGCGGTCATCACCTTCACCTCATGGGTGAAGGTTTTCAGTCCGTCCGGCGCGTTGACCAGCATCTGCAGCACGATCGGCGCGCCGCAGAAATGCGTGACCTTCTCCGCCTGGATGAGCTCGAAGATCGGTTCGGCCCGGACCGCGCGCAGGCAGACGCAGAGCCCGGCGTTCGCCGCGATGGTCCAGGGGAAGCACCAGCCGTTGCAATGGAACATCGGCAGCGTCCAGAGATAGTGCGAATGCTGCGCCATTCCCCAGGTGACGATGTTGGAGAGCGCGTTCAGCGCCGCGCCGCGATGGTGGTAGACCACGCCCTTCGGATCGCCGGTAGTACCGGAGGTATAGTTGAGGCTGATCGCGTCCCATTCGCTGTCGGGCAGCGACCATGCGAATTCCGGATCACCCTCGGCCAGCAGCTCCTCGTAGGTCAGCGCGCCGACGCGCTCGCCACCCTCGAAACTCGGGTCCTCGATGTCGATGACGAGCATCTCGGGGCGATGCGCGATCTTGATCGCCCGCGCGACGACTTCCGAGAATTCCGGATCGACCAGCAGGACCTTGGCCTCGGCATGGTCGAGAATGAAGGCGATCGCCTCGGCGTCGAGCCGCGTGTTGATCGTGTTGAGCACGGCGCCCGACATCGGCACGCCGAAATGCGCCTCGAACATTTCGGGGATGTTGGCAGCGACGACCGACACGGTGTCACCCTCGCCGATTCCGCGGGCGACGAGCGCGCTGGCGAGGCGGCGGGTGCGCGCGTAGGTCTCGCCCCAGCTGCGGCGCAGGTCGCCGTAGGAGACGGCGTCGAGATCGGGATAGACCGAGGCCGTGCGTTCGATGAAGGAAAGCGGCGACATCTGCACGAAATTCGCGGGCGTCGCATCCAGCCCCAGTTCATAGATGTTGGTGTTCTCGGCCATCCTGTTTCCCCCTTTGGCGCCACCGCGGCGACCGCATCTCTGTCTCGCGGCGGTTCTAGCCTAGCCATGTTGCCGGGGTTTGTGCCAAATGTATTGAATTGTAGCACCGGAGCCGGGACTGGTCGGGACGGTGCGCGGACCCGAGGGTCAGCCGCCGCCGGCGAGGCCGGGCAGCACGGCGGTCGCGCCCGCGACGATCATCTCGACCGCGATCGCGAGCAGGATCATGCCCATGAGCCGGGTCGTGATCACCCGCATCGTGTCGCTCATCACCTTTCCGAATTCGGACGCGAAGAACAGTACGGCGAAGAGGATCAGCAGAACCGCGCCCATCACGGCGCCGACGCCGAGGAGACCCGCGAGGGAGGAGGCATGGCCCGCGTAGATGATGATCGTCGCGATGGTGCCGGGCCCGACGATCATCGGGAAGGTGATCGGATAGAAGGCCATGCCGGCGATGTCCTTCATCCCCTGCTTCTCCGCGTCGCTCCCGTGATGCGAGGCGACCTGGCCGCCGTTCAGCATCGACCAGGCAATATGCGCGAGAACCACGCCGCCGGCGATCCGGAACTCGTCGATGGTGATGCCGAAGAAGCCGATGATCCGCTGGCCCGCGACGAGGATGATCGCGCACATGATGGCCGAGGCGATCGCGATCCGGATCGCCAGCGCCCGCTGCTCCGCCACCGTGAAGCCCGAGGTCAGCGCGAGAAAGATCGGCAGGTTCACGAAGGGGTTCATGATCGCGAAGAACGCACCGAACGCCTTGACGAGATCGGTCTGGTCCATGTCGGTTCCTGTCGCACGTCGCGGCGGCGCCGACTCGCGGGCCGCCGCCTGAGGTCAGCCGGCCGTGTAGTCGTCGGTCGTCGCGAGCGTCGCATAGGCGAACGCGAGCGCGCCATCTCGGCCGCGTGCACCTGCGCCGCGGGAACCGTGGCACCGCCGAATTCCAGATCGAGGGTCGCGCAGGCGTCGTGCACCACCGTCACCTTGTAGCCGAGATCGGATGCCGCGCGCACGGTCGCATCGATGCACATGTGGCTCATCGCCCCGACCACCGTGACATCCGTGACGCCGCCGCCATCCAGCATCTCCCTGAGGCCCGTCTTCAGGAAGGAATTGGGGAAGTTCTTCGTCACGACCTCCTCCCCGCTGCCCGGCCTGACCGCGTCCATGATCTCCACGCCGGGGGTGCCGGGATTGAAGAACGGGACCTCGGGATCGGGGAATTCATGACGGACATGGATCACCGCGTCGCCGGTCTCGCGGGCATGGGCGATGACCCTCGCGGCATTGGCGACCGCCTGATCGATACCGGTGAGGGCGAGCTTTCCGCCCGGCAGGTATTCGTTCTGAAGATCGACGACGACGACGGCGCGCTTGCTCATGGGTGGTTCTCCTTCCGCTGGACCGCGGGGCTTCGAGGGTGACCGCGATCCCATCGCTACCGCCGATCGCCGCGGAAAGCGAGCCATTCGGGGCCGGTGGGGAGAGCGCCGGCGAGTCGATCACGGTCAATCCGACACGCCGAGATCAGGGGTCGGTCGGGCTGGGGGTCATATAAGGAGACCGATCTTCGGGGCCGGACCTGCGTTGGGACCGTGGCCCGTCGTGGTCCTCGAACTATCGCGTGGATCGCGGCTTCTTGTCGGGCGATCCGTCGGTGTTCTTCGCAATCCTGGCCGTCTGTGCTAATATTGTGAGATAATGAAGGTCCCAACGGACCCGAATTCTACTGAGCATTTTCAGCTCCGCCACCACACCGGTCGTGGCGTCACTCCACATGTCAGCCAAAGGAGCCCCACGATGGCGGATATCACCCAGATGCAGATACGCGGGGATTGGCGCGTCATTGTCCGGCAGAACAACGCCGGTTTCGCGCAGCGCGTGCGCGCGCTGGGGACCGCGGATGGCGACCGCGCGCTCGCCGGGACCCCGGGCATGATCGCCGACATCCATGGCGACGGACAGGTTCCCTGGGTGCTGAAGATCGAACACAATGACGGTTCCGGCTGGCAGGACAACTGGATCCGCGACATGGCACCGGGGCTGACCACGCCGTTGCCGCCGGGCGTGATCATCCGGCGCATCGAATCCGAGGACATCACGACCCCGGACAGCGATCGCGACTTCGACGACCTTCGGATCGAGCTTCAGAAGATCGGCATGGTCGCGCAACCGGCCCGTCCCCACGCCATCCATCCGTCCACGCTGACCATGATGCCGGACGGCATCTTCGAGGCGAGCCTCGGGCGGCATTTCATGGCCGTCACCGTGCGGAACATCTGGACGCGGGACTGGCCGGTCGGGGCGAGCGTGGGACTGACCCAACGCTCCCGGGCCTGGCTCGCCGCCGGTGGCGTCCGGGTGGTCGATCAATGGTCCGCGGAGGACCAGCGGATCTTCGATCAGGAGGTCACGGCGGATGGCCGCGTCGTCGTCGGCGCACTGCCTGCCTGGGACACGATCGTGGTCCATTTCAAGGTCGATGTCGCGGAGGCCGCCCCGAGGAAGCATCAGGTCGAGGTGGAGGTCGCGGAACCCATCAGCCACATCAACCGCGAGGCCCGCTCGCCCATGATGGTCACACGCACCACATTCGACAGCCAGACATCGACATTCGTGTCGGAATGCGACGTCGGGCGGCTGACGGCGGCGATCGGTGAGCTTGTCGTGGACTACAACACGCTGAAGCGCGCCGTCTTTCGCGCGCGGCGACTGTTCCGCGGCGATGGTGGATCGACCGGAGGTTCACCCGGGCACGGCGGCGACGGGGGTCCGGGCGGCTGCGATCCGGCCGAAATCGAACGGATTCGCCAGCAGCTTCTCGCCTTCCTGAAAGGCGAGCGGATCGACCTGTGCCAGGTGGTCCGCGAGCTGCAATGCTGCTGCGCCCACGGAGGCGGAGACGGCGACGGGGGGAGCGGGGACGACGGCACATGGGGCGGATCGGGCGGCACCGGGATGGAGGTGCTGATGTTCCCGAGCCTGGTCGACTACCGGGTCGACTACGCACCCGACTTCAATGGTCAGTTCGGTCCGTTGCCCTTTGAAGATCCATGGTGGAAGCTGCTCCTCGTCATCATTGCGATCATACTGTCGCTCGCCACCGCGGCCTCCGCGGCCGCCGACCTCGCGAACGGGAGCGACGATGTCGTCATCGGCAATGTCAGGCGGTCGCTGCTGAACGAGCGGGTGGACGCGGCGGTCGCCGAACTGAATGGCAACCGGTCGCTCACCGCGGCGATGTTCTCCTATCTCGACGCCAGAACGGGCGAGGACAACACGGTGCCCCGCAATGCGCTCGGCTCGGTCATCGACACGGCGGGGGCGATCATGACCAACGACGAGATCCTGGAGGCGATCGACGCCTTCAACGAGAACCCCGATGACGAGGCTGCCAAGGCGGGCGTCCGGGTGTTCAAGTCGGGGGCCCGGACCGGCCTGACCTTCGGCCGAATGCTGATCGTGCGAAACAGCACCCGGGACGACGACCGAGACGGTGTCGCCGACCGAGAGTTCATCGATCAGCTGGTCATCGGCGAGGATCCCGATTTTCCCAACGGCGTCAGCGATAGCGGCGATTCCGGATCGCTCTGGCTGCACTGGGAAACCTTCCGGGTCGTCGGCCTGAACCATGCCGGCAGCCGGCCCGACAATACCGCCTTCGCGAACCGGATCGAGGACGTGATGGCCGCGATGGACATTCGATTTGCCTGAGGGGAGGCGAAGATGAGCAAACCTGTCAAACCGCGCCGTTCCGCCCGGGAGATCGAAACCATCCGCCTCGCGCTCGCAAGGTCGCTGCGGGACGATCCGAACGTGATCGGTGTCGGCTTCGGCGCCAACCTGGTCGACGGACGGCCCCGCGGCTCCGCCCTGATCATCGATCTTCGGGTGATGCCGGAGGATGAGGCTGGACGCGAGAAGCTTGGGATCGACCGCTATCCTGATGAATACGAAGGTCTTCCGGTCCGCGTCGAAGCGGCGCCGATGGCGAAGCCGGATGCCGCGCCCACGGGCGAGCGGGGTGGCCGTCAGGAGGATCCGCTCCTGGGCGGCACCTCGACGGCGGTGCTCAGCGATTTCCTGCCGTTCCCGACCGGGTACGGGACCCTTGGCGGCATCTGTTTCGACACGGGGACCGGAAGGGCGATGGCTCTCTCGAACGCGCATGTCTGGGGCGAGGAGACCGCGCGCGAGGTCATCCAGCCCTGGATGCCGGTCGATGAATATGTCGAGGGGGTGATCAAGCTCCTGTCCTGCGGGCCGATCACCTCCTATCTCGCCGATACTACTCCGCCGAGCGGCTTGACCGCCGTTCTCGCCGCCGGCGCCGCCGGTGCCTGGACCGCCGCGGCCGCCGCCGACGACGCCGATCCCAGCCGCTGGGGTCAGGACGAGACCGCCGTCGATGGCGGAACGGTCACCCAGGCGGAGCGGGTCCGGCTGCGCGCGGAGGTTCCGGCGAACCCCATGCCGGGACATCCCTACGTGACCGCGACCGACTGGCAATACACGCGCGTCACATCGGCCGCGGACCTCGCCGCGGCGATCGCGGAGGACCGGCGGAACGCCCATGTGACAGTCAAGAACGTCGTGACCGAGCGTCAGCAGTATTCCGGCGGTGAGCGCGTGCGGATCTGCGCGGACATTCTGGGCTTTCAGGCGCGCCGGGCACGCGATCACTTCGTTGTCGCGCGCTGCTTTCCACTCGATCATCCCGAGCGGATCGTGACCCGTGTCCTGCGCCCGGGTCCATGCGGAATCGAGCGCCCCGACCGCTGGGAGTGCTTCGATGCGATGCCCCGACAGTGGCTGAGCGACGCGCTGAGCTTCCCACTGCACTTCGGTGTCTTTCGTTTCGATGGCGCGGGCGAGCCGGTCGTGCGGTCGATCGAGGTTGCGAACGTGGCCGGCGCGTCGGCGGCGCTCCGCATTCCGCTCGATGGCGGGCTCGGGGTCGAGATCCTGCCGACCCGGCGGGTGCGCGTCGATGTCTCGCACACCTTCCTGCCCGTCACCGTGCTTGCCCGCGATCCGATCGGGCGCGTCGTGACCCAGGCGACGAGTGGAGCCACCCAGGGCCACCGCGAGACGCTGGAACTCGAAGGGACGGTGATCTCCCGACTGACAATCGTCGGGGGCGGCGGCGAGGGATGGCTGCATGGCCTCTGCGTGGACCGGCCGAAGTTTTCCGACATGTTTCCGGATGATGTGCCCGACCAGATCCGGATCTTCAGCTTCACCGGCCAACTCGATCTGGGCCTGCGAGAGGACCCGGGCCGCTGGGGGATCATCGTCAGCGTCCAGACGGTCGACAACTCACCCCCCCGTACGGACCCGGTCACCGCCGCGCAGAACATCGCGGGGATCATGAGCGCGCCGATGACCGCGCAGCTCGCCGGATGTGTAACGGTCCTCCTCCTCGATCACGCCTTCGACGTGATCTGATCGCCGTGCTGCGACGAGGGCCGCCGGGTCGGAGGCCTCGGCGGGCCCAGGCAAACCCCGTCAGCCGATGAACGGCCGTCCCGCCATCGCCTGGGCGAAGGTCGCGGCGATGGTGACGAGGGCGAGCGCGACCCCGAACCTGACCGCCGCGACGGCGCGGCCGGGGGCGAGGCGGTCGGCGGCGAAGCCTGCGAGCGGGAGCGCCTGCATGATATGCGTCGCGAAGAAATGCGGCACGCGCAGGTCGCCGCCCGTCCGCGACCAGCCGAAGAGCGGCAGCCCGCCCGCGTCCGTCGCCGCCTCCATCGCCAGGGCGCCCACCCAGTGGCCGGGCGCCTGCGCGAGCACCCCCGCCGTCACCAGCGTCAGCGACGCGCCAAGCATCAGCCCGAACGCCGCGCCCTGGCGCAGTCCCTCACCCCCCGGCCGCGGCGGGCTCCTCCAGATCCGGAAGCCGATCCAGCCGATCGCGATCACCAGGACGACCACCACCGCGCCCATGAGCGCGTACATGGCCGTCTCGACGGGCGTCGTGTCGTTGTAATGCGATGCCCGGCCGCGCGCGGCCTGCAGGGTGATATAGCCGATCTCGAATGTCGCGCACGCGGCGATGACATGGCAGGCGCGGGCGATGCCGCGCGTCGGTTCCGCGAGCGGGACAAGCAGGATCAGCGTTCCGAAGAGCAGCGCGAGCGAGAGCTGGAACTTGATCGGCTTCGACCAGACGTTGATTCCGTTCAGCAGGCGGTCGTCGAGCCCGAGGGCGAGAAGACTGGGCGCGAGCAGGGCGAACTGGATCGCCAATCCGAAGGCCAGAGCCCGGTGAGCCACCCCCGCCGCGTCGGCGAGTCGGCGGGGTGGATCAAGCGTGAGCGTCGACACGGGACATCTCCCTCGGCGAATGTCCGCACAGGACCGGAGCGGCCTGGCAGGCGTAGAACAGCAGCAGGCCGACCGGCCCGAACATGAAGGTCGCGAGCAGGATCGGCGCCTGCAGCGCGCGGCTGAGCCCGACCGCGTCGGCGCGGCCGGCGATCCAGATCCCGACGAAGAGATCGAAGGCGAGATAGTGGAGCCAGCCCGCGAGCAGCACCGGGTCCGACTGGAACAGGGCCCGCACCTGGGCCACTCCGTCGAATCCGCCGCCCTCGACCCGGAAGAAATGGACGAAGATGAGCGCCGCGTAGGCGAGCGACAGCGCGCCGACCGGCCCGTGGCGGAGTGCCATGACCAGCCATCGCCAGCGCGGCAACAGGATCAGGGCGAGCCAGCCGGCCATCGCGGCCTGGCCGGCGACGGCGAAGCCTGCGTCGAAATCCATCGGCATTCTCCAATCTTGACACTGACAACATGAAGCATGCGCTCGCGCGGCACACCCGTCAAGATGATTTTGACGCCGCCTAGATGGCGTGCTAGCGCTGGCGGATCATGGCCGACAAAACGAACTATCATCACGGCGACCTCAGAAACGCGCTGCTCGCCGCCGCGCTCGACATGCTCGAGACCGAGGGGCTGGAGACACTGTCGCTCCGCCGGGTCGCGGCGCGGGTCGGGGTGTCGCACGCGGCGCCGGCGCACCACTTCCCGACCCTGCGCGCGCTCTTCACCGCGCTCGCGACCATCGGCTTCGAGCGCTTCGACGCGGCGATGCGCGCCGCTCGCGACGCGGCCGCCCACGACCCGGCCAGCCAGCTTCGCGCCGCCGGACAGGGCTATCTCGCCTTCGCCGAGGCCAATCCCGCGCTCTTCCGGCTGATGTTCACCACGACGCGGATCGACTGGAGCGATCCCGAGCTCATCGCCGCCGGCGATGCAAGCTACGCGCAGCTCGCCGAGGTCTGCGCGCCGGCGGCCGAGCATCTCGGGATCGGCGACCCCGAGGGTCGCGCGGCGCTGGAACGGCTGGTCTGGTCGGCGGCCCACGGGCGGGCGCATCTCGCGATCGACGGAAAGATCCCACCGGGCGCGGAGGCTCCGGGGGCCATCGACCTGACCGACCTGCTTCTGGGCCGGGCGATGGCGAAGGCGGACACGCCGTCTTCGTCGCCGACCTCGCCCGCGCCCTGAGACGCGGCAACCCCGGCTCCTCCGCCCTCGCCCCCTTTGTCTCCTGACCGCCGGCGGTGCTAGGCTCGGGCGGCGGATCGCGCGGTGGTCCGCCTGACCGGGGTGAGACGCGATGAAACGCCCGACCATGGCTGACCTCGCCCGGCACGCGGGCGTCGGCGTCGCGACGGTCGACCGTGTGCTGACCGGGCGGCGGCCCGTTCGCGAGGAGACGGCGCGCAAGGTCTGGGCGGCGGCGGAGGCGATCGGCTTTCACGGCGCCAATGCGATCCGGTCGCGGGTGCTCGAAAACCGCCCCGCGGTCCGGCTCGGCGTCATCCTCAGGAAGGAACGCCACGCTTTCTACGCCGATTTCGCGCGCGAGATCGAGGCGGCGGCGCGGCGTGTCCCGGAGGTGAACCTGCGCCTGACCGTCGAGTTCACGGCCTCCTCGGAGCCGGGCGAGCTCGCCGAGCGGCTCGTCAGGCTTGGCGGACGGGTTCAGGCGATCGCGGCCGCCGGCGCCGATCATCACGATGTGACGGCGGCGGTCGCCAACTTGCGCGCGCGGGGCGTGCCGACCTTCGCGCTGCTCTCCGACTTCGCGCAGGGGCAGCGCGAGGCCTATATCGGGCTCAACAACATGAAGGTCGGCCGCACCGCCGCCTGGCTCATGTCGCGGGCGGCGCGGCGGCCGGGCAAGGTCGCGGTCTTCATCGGCGGCCACCGCTACCACGGCCACGCCTTGCGCGAGGCGGGCTTCAGGGCTTCGCTCCGGGAATACGCACCCGACTTCGAGGTGATGGACGCGATCGTCACGCTCGAGACGCGGCAGCTGACCGAGGAAGCGCTGCTCGGCCTGCTGGCGCGGCACGGCGACGTGGTCGGCGTCTATTGCGCGGGCGGCGGCATGGAGGGGGTGATCGCGGCGCTGCGCGAGGCCGATGCGGAAGGCCGTGTCGCCTGTATCGTGAACGAGTTGACACCCGAGTCGCGCCAGGCACTGATGGAGGGGCGGCTGGTCGGGATCTTCCAGACGCCGCTGCCCGCGCTCTGCGCCGAACTCGTCCCCGCGATGATCCGCGCGGTGGATCGGGGGCCCTCGGAGACCCCGGGCCAGCGCTTCATCGACGCCGCGCTGTGGGTTCCGGAAAGCCTGTGAGAAACGGATAGAATCCTATCCCTACACAGGCATTTTTCCATCCCTCCTGATAGGATCTCGGCCGGACTCCGGATTGACGGACGCCGGGATTCGGAGGATTTTCCCGCTCGGCGCCGGCGCGCAGGCACCGCCCCGGCAGCCCGACGAGAGGCGCGAAACGCCCGGCCACGGGAGGACAGATCCGATGAGACGGCTCAGCCCGACAGCTCTCCCGCGTCTCGCGGCGGGTCCGGTCCCGGCGCGAAGCCGCGCCGGGCCGACGACCCGGAACTGACCGGACCTGATCCGGCGACTGATCCGGGTCCGGGCGACGCCGCCCGCCCGGCCGACCGAACCATGGAACGAGAGGACCCTTCGATGCGCATCGCGATCGACCCCTTCATGCACCGCCACCTGTCGCTCGAGGAGTTGCCGCGCAAGGTGCGCGAGCTCGGATACGACTGGATCGAGCTTTCGCCGCGCGGTGACTTTCTCGAATGGTTCAAGGCGCCCCGCGTCTTCCCCGACCGGATCAAGGCATTGAAGAAGGCGCTCAAGGCCGAGGATGTCGGGATCGCCTCGCTCCTGCCAATGTACCGCTGGGCCTCCAACGACGAGACCGAGCGGCAGGCGGCGGTCCGGCACTGGAAGCGCGCGATCGAGATCGCCGTCGAGCTCGAAGTCGATACGATGAACTCCGAATTCGGCCGCGGGCCGCACCCGGACAAGGGCTCCTGCTACTGCTGCCACACCGGGAGCATGATCGAGGCCTGCGAGGATGCCTGGTGGCGCTCGATGGAAGAACTGGTGCCGATCTTCGAGAAGGAAGGCATCCAGCTCAATGTCGAACCGCATCCCGAGGACTGGTGCGAGACGATCCAGCCGGCGCTCGACATCATCCGCACGGTGAACTCGCCCAAGGTGAAGTTCCTCTACTGCGCGCCGCACACCTTCTACTTCGGCGACGACACGGTGGCGATGCTGCGCGAAAGCGCGGATATTCTCGCCCATGTCCATGTCGGCGACACCTTCAACCACAAGGCGTCCTCCGGCCTGCGCTATATCGTGAACCCGCCGGGCAGCCAGGCCCGCGTGCATCAGCACCTCAACATCGGCCAGGGCGAGGTGCCCTGGGACGACTTCTTCGGCACGCTCGCCGAGGTGAAGTTCGACGGCATCATGACCGCCTGCGTCTTCGCCTGGGAAGACAAGGCCGACGAATCCGGCATGTTCATGCGCTCCGAGATGCAGCGCTACATCGACAAATTCTGGAAGTGAGCTTCTGACATGACAGTCCGTATCGGTGTCATCGGCACCGGCGCGATCGGCCGCGATCACGCCCGCCGTATCAATCAGGTTCTGGCGGGGGGCGAGATCGTCGCGCTCTCCGATGTCAACCGCGCCTCCGCCGAGTCCCTGAAGGCCGACATCGCCCCGGCGGCGGAGGTCTTCGCCACCGGCGAGGAGCTCATCGCCTCCCAGGGCGTGGACGCGGTGCTCGTCACCTCCTGGGGCACGACGCACGAGCAATACGTGCTGGCTGCGATCGCCGCCGGCAAGCCGGTCTTCTGCGAGAAGCCGCTCGCCGCGACCGCCGAGGGCGCGAAACGCATCGTCGACGCCGAGGTCGCCCATGGCAAGCGGCTGGTGCAGGTCGGCTTCATGCGCCGCTACGACGCGGGCTATGTCGCGCTGAAGCAGGTGGTGGACAGCCGGATCGGCGCGCCGATCATCGTCCACGCCGCGCATCGCAACCCGACCGTCCCGGAGCAGTACGGCACGCCGATGGCGATCCACGACACGTTCATCCACGAAATCGACGTGTTCCGCTGGCTGCTCGACGACGATTATGTCTCGGCCCGCGTGATCTTCCCGCGGGCGGCGGCGCGCGCGCATGCCAGGCTCAGGGACCCGCAGATCGTCATCCTCGAGACGGCGAAGGGCACGGTGATCGAGACCGAGATCTTCGTGAACTGCCACTACGGCTACGACATCCAGTGCGAGGTGGTCGGCGAGGACGGCATCGCGCGTCTGCCCGAGCCGATGGCGATCCAGACCCGGCTCGGCGCCACGCTGGGCAACCCGATCCTGACCGACTGGAAGGACCGGTTCATCGCCAGTTACGACGTGGAGTTGAACGACTTCCTGAAGGCCGCCGCCGAGGGCACCGCCTCGGGCCCGACCGCCTGGGACGGCTATGTCGCGGCGATCACCTCGGACGCCTGCGTGAGCGCGCAGGACACCGCGGGCGAGCCCGTCGCCATCAGCCTGCCCGAACGCCCGGCGCTCTACGCCTGAACCTGCCGGCCCGATGCGAAAGCCGCCCCGCCCCGGGGCGGCCTCCCCCGAAACGAACGAGGCGACCATGATCCTCTACGGAACCAATCCCATCGCCTGGTCGAATGACGACGACACGACGATCGGTGCCCACCTGACCCTCGCCGACTGCCTGACCGATTGCCGGAAGATCGGCTTCGACGGTATCGAGAAGGGCCACAAGATGCCGAGCGAGGGCGGCGCGCTCAGGGCCGCGCTCGCCGAGTACGGGTTGCGCTACGCGGCGGGCTGGCATTCGACCAACCTGCTCGTCAACGACATCGCGACCGAGAAGGCCGCGCTCCAGTCCTTCATCGACATGACGAAGGCCGCGGGCGGCGATCACATCAACGCCTGTGAATGCTCCAACACCGTGCATGGCAACGACAAGGTGGCGGTCAATGACCGCCCCATCATGACCGACGCCGACTGGGAGCGGTTCTCGACCGGCTACGAGGAACTCTCGCGCTTCGCGGCCGAGCAGGGCGTGAGGATGGGCTACCACCATCACATGGGCACGATCATCGAATCGGCCGCCGACATCGACCGCTTCATGGCGATGGCGGGCCCCGCGACCCGGCTGCTGCTCGACACCGGCCATTGCACCTTCGGCGGCGCCGACCCGGCCGAGGTGGCGGCGAAATACATGGACCGCGTGACGCATATCCACGCGAAGAACATCCGCCCGGAGATCATGCGCGATGTCCGCGAACAGAGCCTCTCCTTCCTCGAAGGCGTACGCCGCGGCGTCTTCACCGTCCCCGGCGATCCGGAAGGCTGCGTCGCCTTCGAGCCGGTGCTCCGGATCGCGGCCGAGCGTGGCTATCAGGGCTGGCTCGTGATCGAGGCGGAGCAGGACAGCGCGGTGCGCGAGCCGTTCTTCTACCAGGACATGGGTCTCAGGGCGCTGAAGGCGATGGCGCGGGCCGAGGGCCTCGACCCCGCGACCGCCCCGGCCTGACCGGACCCGCCCCGCGCGACCCGCCGCGCGGGGTCGCGTGACGCCCCGTGGCACCTCCCGTAGCGCGCGCGGGCAGCAGGAGACCTCCATGACCTTTCCGACCGCCCTCCCCGCCTCCCGCGTCCCCGACCNGGTCGCGTGACGCCCCGTGGCACCTCCCGTAGCGCGCGCGGGCAGCAGGAGACCTCCATGACCTTTCCGACCGCCCTCCCCGCCTCCCGCGTCCCCGACCCGATGGAGGCGCCGGCGCTTCGCTGGGGCATCCTCGGCCCGGGCTGGATCGCCGAGCAGTTCATCGCCTCCGTCCGCGCCCACACCCGGCAGGAGATCGCCGCCGTGGGCTCGCGCTCGCGGGAGAAGGCGGAGGCCTTCGCCGGGGAGTGGCAGATCGCGACCGCGCACGGCGGCTACGAGGCGCTGGTGAGCGACCCGGATCTCGACGTGATCTATGTCGCGACGCCGCACAACCTGCACCACGAGCATGTCCTGCTCGCGCTCGACGCCGGCAAGCATGTCCTGGTCGAGAAGCCGATGGCCCTCAACCGCGCGCAGGCGGCGGAGATGGTCGAACGCGCGCGCGCGAAGGGCGTCTGTCAATCGGCGCGGGACCGGGGACCGGGATCGGCGAGGAATGGGGGACCGGGGTGATGCGGATTTCGATGGGTGGTTCGGGTGGTGGAGGGCGTAGCCCGGAACCGTCCGAACCACCCCATCAGCGCCCTCTCCACCCGGGCTCAGCCGCGATGCTTGAAGCGCCAGCTCTCGTTGCCGGTTTCGATGATGTCGCAGTGATGGGTCAGCCGGTCGAGCAGCGCGGTGGTCATCTTGGCATCGCCGAAGGCGGCCGGCCATTCGCCGAAGGCAAGGTTGGTCGTGACAATGACCGAGGTGCGCTCGTAGAGCCGACTGATCAGATGGAACAGGAGCTGGCCGCCGGTACGGGCAAAAGGCAGGTAACCGAGTTCATCGAGGACCGCGCGGTCATAGCTGAACTTGCCGTCCTCGGGCTTCGATCGCCTTCCGGACCGTCTTCCGCGATACATGAAGCCGTCGCGCGATATCACGCACCGATTGCTTCTGCACGAAATACGCCCGCCTGATCCGCCCAACCGTTTCCACCGTCGTCATCCTCCGCCTCTTCGCCAGCTCCGATCGCAGGCGAGCATAGATGACCCGGTGGGTGGTCCCCGATTAGGCGCCGATCACAGGGTCAGGTGGGCACCAATTGCACGCCGAAACACATGCTTGCCCTGAATGAGTTTGCCGTTCCGTTCGAACCAGCCCGTATAGAGCCGGTTGCGGAGGATCGTGTGCACCGTGCTCACGGGCACCTTGGCGCCACTCTTGGGATAGGTGAGACCCGCCGCATGCGCCTTCCGCGTAGCTTCCTTCAGCGCGAAGTCGCCCCGCGCATACCAATCGAAAAGCTTGGTGACGATCGGCGCCAGCGTCGGTTCGACGGCGATGATCTTCTTGCCGTCCGGGCCGGAGACGTTGCGGTAGCCGAGCGGCGTCTCGGTTGGCCAGATGCCTTGCTCGGCCTTCTCCTGCATGCCCTTGCGGGCTTCCTCCGACAGGTTGTCGATGTAGTTTTTCGCCATCAGCACCTTGATGCCGTACATAAATTTCTCCGAAGAACGCGGAGGCTTCTATTTTCACCGGCTGAGGCAGTTCTGGGCGGGAGTTGGGGGCTCTGGCGGGAGGTCCGGGTCGGCCGTCCATCTTCCGATCTGCTCAGGGCTCGACCACGGGCGTCCCTGGTCGCCCCGCACTACGCCGAACTTGCCTGCCCTTCGAGCCAGACGAACCGTCTGAGGTTGTAGGCGAGGTTGGCCATGCCGATCTTCGTGCGCGCTCTCGCGATGCCGATGGTCCTGATGAACAGGTCCATGCGGTGCTTCTGGTCGGCGAAGACGTGCTCGACGGCCGAGCGGACTTTCGATCGCGCTGCGTTCGCGCTCTGGCGGGACACGGGCAGCGGCTTGCCCGGCGCGCGGCGGAAGTGAACCTTCGATGTCGCGCCGCGTCCGTCACGGTCCAAGTGCGGATCAGCCTGTGCCGCCGATCCGCGCCGATGTGGGATTTGTAGCCGTAGACAGCTATCGCGATCTGCATCGAAAGACTTCCGTCGAGGCGACGCTTCTTTCTGCCGCGCTTCACCGTCCAGCGCCCATCACGATCCTTCTGGCGGAGCCTCGCCGGGTTTGCGGCCCAGGCCTCGGGAATGCGCCCGGCCCTCAGATCGTCCTTCTCGCCGTCGGTGTTCCTCTGGCGCGGCGCCTCCACGATCCCTCGCCATTGTCTCTCGGACCAATGGCGTTCCAATGGCTCGACGTCGATCATTTGCCCGCCCATGGCGAGGTAACCGGCCTCACGCAGATGCGCGTCGAAGCGTCCGAACAGCCGCTCCACCGCCCCGGTCTTCGTGAGCTGCTCCCGGAACAGCCAGATCTTGCGCGCGTCCGGTACCCGGCCATGCAGGTCGAGACCGCGAAAGCGCATGAAGCTGAGCCGGTCGCGGATCTGGAACTCCGTGCGCTCGTCCGCCAGGCCGTAAAGGGCCTGAAGAACCAGCACCTTGAACATCATCACGGCGTCCATCGGCGGGCGGCCACCCCGCGCCCTGTCAGACCGAAGTCCACCACCGCGCCCAGCCGCTCGAGCGGATCGCCGCTCCGCGACAGCGCCCGGTACCGCTCATCAAGATCGAAAAGCCCCGGCTGCCCCGCCATCCACGCCTCCCTTGCCCATGGGGAGCAGTGAATCATCAAACCGCTCAGGGCGCGAGGTTTTTAGAGGCGTCCGTACGTGAGAGCGGCGGTGCAAAAACCGGCCACGGTAGCGGCGGGATAGTCCGGCCGCGGGCGGAGTAAAATCCGGCCACCTATTTCCCTTCTGCATTGAACGCAGGAGGGACAGGG
>NZ_JBKQWU010000033.1:0-39850 GCF_047275745.1 Amaricoccus sp. W119
AGCTTGCGCCGTATCAGAATGGTCCCGTCGCGGCTGATCGCGTGCACCTGAAAGATGCTCTTCGCGAGATCCAAACCCACGGTGACAATCTCCTGCTTCATTTGCTGACTCCTAGACGTGGACCTACAACGGCCGCAGCATTGCACAGCTACGCTCGCGCAGGGGCCGTCCACGCCATCACGTCACAAGGTCAGCACCCGGTTGTCCCCGAAGCACTCCTCAACGGCTTCGACCATCATGTCACGACGCTGCATCGCCATTCCGGCGTTCGGCTGCGAGAGCCACATCTCCCTCGACCGCCGCCAGGAAGACCGCCCGCGACTACTCCACCGTCACCGACTTCGCCAGGTTCCGCGGCTGGTCCACGTCGGTGCCCTTGAAGACCGCCGTGTGGTAGGCGAGGAGCTGGGCCGGGATGGCGTAGAGGATGGGCGTGATGAAGGGCGCCGCGGTGGGCATCGTGAGGTCGCGCCAGACGCCGGTGCCCGCGCCCGTCACGCCCTCGGTGTCGCTCATGAGCAGGACCCGGCCACCGCGGGCGAGGACTTCCTGCATGTTCGACACCGTCTTGTCGAAGAGCGCGTCCGAAGGGGCGAGCACGATCACCGGCACATCCTCGTCGACGAGGGCGATGGGTCCGTGCTTCAGCTCGCCGCTGGCATAGCCCTCGGCGTGGATGTAGCTGATTTCCTTGAGCTTCAGCGCACCCTCGAGCGCCAGTGGGTACATCGCTCCCCGGCCGAGGAAGAGCACGTCGCGCGCGTGGCTGATGTCGCGGGCGATCTCGGCGATGGCGGGCTCGAGGCCGAGCGCGGTCGAGGCGAGGCCGGGCAGCGCGCGCAACTCCCCGACGCGGGCCGCCTCGGCGACGGCGTCGAGCGTTCCGCGCTGGCGGCCGGCGAGGACCGCGAGACAGGCGAGAAGTGCCAGCTGGCAGGTGAAGGCCTTGGTCGAGGCGACGCCGATCTCCGGGCCGGCGAGGATCGGCAGCGCCACGTCGCTCTCGCGCGCGATGGTCGAGGTCTCGACGTTGATAACCGCGAGCGAGCGGCCGCCCTGTGACTTCAAATACCGAAGGGCCGCGAGCGTGTCGGCGGTCTCGCCCGACTGGCTGACGAAGATCCCGAGCGCGCCGGGACCGACGGGAGGTTCGCGATAGCGAAACTCAGAGGCGACCTCGATCTCGACCGGAAGCCGCGCGAGGCTCTCGAACCAGTATTTCGCCACGTGGCAGGCGTAATGCGCGGTGCCGCAGGCGACCATCACGATCCGATCGCAGTCCGAGAAATCGACTTCGGAGGGGAGATCGACCGCGGCCTCGCGCGGCGCGAGGTAGCGGGCGAGAGCGTCGGCGAGCACGATCGGCTGCTCGTGCACCTCCTTGGCCATGAAATGCTTGTAGGGGCCCTTCTCGGCGAAGACGTTCTCCGCCGGGACGAGCACGATGTCGCGGATCACCGCGGTATTGGAGGCGTCGTAGAACCGGGCGCCGGTGCGGGTCAGTTCCGCGTGATCGCCTTCCTCGAGATAGGCGATCTGGTTCGTCATCGGCGCGAGCGCAAGGGCGTCCGAGCCGACGTACATCTCGCCATGGCCGAAGCCGACCGCGAGCGGCGAGCCCTTGCGCGCGACGATCATCAGGTCCGGTTCGTCCTCGAAGAGGAAAGCGAGCGCGAAGGCCCCCCTCAGACGTTCGAGCGTCGCGCGGACCGCCCGGAGCGGCGAGACACCGGTGGCAAGCTCGCGGTCGCAGAGACGGGCGACGCTCTCGGTGTCGGTCTCGGTCTCGAAGGCCACGCCCTCGGCTTCGAGTTCGGCGCGCAGCTCGCGGTAGTTCTCGATGATGCCGTTATGCACCACGGCGACCCGTCCGGCGCGATGCGGATGGGCGTTGCGCACCGAGGGGGCGCCATGCGTCGCCCAGCGGGTGTGGCCGATCCCGATCCGGCCGCGCGCGGGTTCGGAGACGAGCAGGTCGGAAAGCGCCACGAGCTTGCCCATCGCGCGGCGGCGGTCGAGTTGCCCCGCGTCGTCGAGCGTCGCGATGCCGGAACTGTCATAGCCGCGGTATTCGAGCCGTTTCAGCGCCTCGATCATGAGCGGCGCCACCTGATGTGTGCCGAGGATGCCGACGATGCCGCACATCAGCGGCCCGCCTTCGCGGATTTGAGCGCGCGCAGCCGTGACATGAGCCGGAGCGCGAGGCCCGGCTTGCTCACCTGCGGCCCGCGGGCGACGGCGAGCGCGCCGGGCGCGACATCGGCGGTGATCGTCGAGCCGGCGGCGACCATCGCGCCATCGCCGATGCTGACCGGCGCGACCAGTGCCGAATTGGAGCCGATGAAGACGTCCGTCCCGACCTCCGTGTGGTGTTTGAACACTCCGTCGTAGTTGCAGAAGATCGTGCCCGCGCCGATGTTGGTGCGCGCGCCGACATGCGCGTCGCCGACATAGGCGAGGTGGTTGATCTTCGCGCCTTCATCCACGATCGCGTTCTTGATCTCGACGAAATTCCCGACATGGGTGTGTTCGGCGAGTTCCGCGCCCGGCCGCAGCCGGGCGAAGGGGCCGATCCGCGAGCCCCGGCTGACATGGCAGCCTTCGAGATGGCAGAAGGCGAGGATCTCGACGCCGGTCTCGACCGTGACGCCGGGGCCGAGGAACACGTTGGGGCCGATCGCCGTGTCGCGGCCGATATGGGTATCATGCGAGAACCAGACCGTCGCCGGATCGGTCAGCGTGACGCCGTTCGCCATCGCCTCGGCGCGGGCGCGCGTCTGGAACGCGGCCTCGGCGGCGGCGAGATCGGCGCGGCGGTTGACGCCGAGCGTCTCGGCTTCGTCGCAGATGATCGCCTTCGCGGTCAGCCCCCGCTTCCGGGCGAGCGCCACGATATCGGTGAGGTAGAACTCGCCCTTGGCATTGTCGTCGCGGATCTCGGCCAGGAGCCCGGGCAGGAGCGCCGCGTCGGCAACGACCACGCCGCAGTTGCAGAGCCGGATCGCAAGTTGATCCTCCGTCGCCTCCCGCGCTTCGACGATCGCCGCGAGATCGCCCATGTCGTCGAGCACGAGCCGGCCATAGGCGCCCGGCTCCGCCGCCTCGAAGCCGAGGATCACCACCGCCGCGCCGGCGGCGCGCGCCGCCAGCATGCTTTCGAGCGTCTCCGGCCGGATGAAGGGCGTGTCGCCGTAGAGCACCACGACATCGCCTTCGGTGCCGTCGCCGGTCGCATCCGCGAGCTCCGAAAGCGCCACGCGCGCCGCGTCGCCGGTGCCGCGCTGTTCGGGCTGACGGACGACACGAATATCCGGGTCGATCTCGGCGAGAGCCGCGTCGACCTGCTCGGCGCCGACGCCCGTCACGACCACGATCCGCTCCGGATCGAGCCCCCGTGCGGAGTCGAGCGCATGGGCGATCAGCGGAGCGCCGGCGAGCCGGTGCAGCACTTTCGGCAGGTCGGATTTCATGCGGCTGCCCTGTCCGGCGGCGAGAAGAATGACGGACGTGGGCATAAGGCGGCTCCGGGACCAGTTCGCGTTCGCGCCTTCTACCAGCGGAGGGCCTGTGCGAAAAGGCCGCGCAGGATCAGTTTGTGTTTCATTTCCTTGCGGAAATGCGCGAGAGAGGCGGCGGTGGAGACGACCGCGCGGACAGGGCGCGCGGGCAGGCGCGGGGATGGAGGCGGGATGACGCGGGTGGCGGTATTCGATCTCGACGGAACGCTCGCGGACACGGCGGCCGATCTGATCGCGGCCGCGAACGCCGCCCTGATCGAGCTCGGCTTTCACGGCACGCTCGACGCGGGCGATGGCGCGGGCGCGGACCGCGCCACCGCCTTCGCAGGCGGTCGGGCCATGCTCCGCGCAGGCCTGACCCGGCAGGGCGTGGCCGAACCGGAGGACCTGGTCGAGCGCGGTTTTCCGATGCTTCTCGCCCATTACGAGGCGGGCATCGCCGAGCGCACGCGGCTCTATCCCGGCGTCGAAGCGGCGCTCGATCTGCTCGCTGTCCGGGGCTGGAGCCTCGCAATCTGCACGAACAAGCCGGTTCTGCTGGCCGATCTCCTGCTCGTGAGACTCGGCGTGCGCGAGCGGTTCGCCGCCGTGCTCGGCGCCGACAGCCTCTCGGTGCGCAAACCCGACCCCCTGCATCTGACCGAGACGGTCGTGCGCGCCGGCGGAACCCCCGACCGCGCCGTTCTCGTCGGCGACACCGTGACCGACCGTGACGCCGCGCGGGCGGCCCGGATACCCTGCGTGCTGGTGGCCTTCGGACCCGAGGGCCGCGGGATCGCGCGGCTCGACCCGGCGGGGCTGATCGATGATTATGCCGAACTGCCGCCGCTTCTCGAACGCCTGGTCCCGGCGTTCCGAGGCGGCCGAATGAAGCGCGCCGAATGAAAACGCACCGAGTGAAACGCGGCGGTTGACGCCTGAACGGACCGGGAGGAACAACGATGGCGGCCTCGATTGACCCGCGCGACCTGCTGCGCCAGCTCTTCGACGCGGCGGTGCGCGCGGCGCTGCCCGACAATGGCATTCGCGCGCATCTGCCGGAGCCCCCGAAGGGCCGGACCGTGGTCGTCGGAGCGGGGAAGGGGGCGGCTCAGCTCGCGCAGGCGCTGGAGAAGGCCTGGGACGGCCCGCTCACCGGCGCGGTCGTGACTCGCTACGGCTATGCCGCGCCCTGCGAACGGATCGCGGTGCTCGAAGCCTCGCATCCGGAACCCGACGAGGCGGGACTGGTCGCCGCCCGCCGGCTCTTCGACGAGGTCTCGGGGCTCGGGCCCGACGATCTCGTCATCGCGCTCATCTGCGGCGGCGGCTCCGCGCTTCTGCCCGCCCCGCCGGACGGCCTCGGGCTCGCGGACGAACTCGCCGTCAACCGCGCGCTCCTCGCTTCCGGCGCGCCGATCGCCGAGATGAACACGCTCCGCAAGCATGTCTCGGAGATCAAGGGTGGGCGGCTCGCGCGCGCGGCCCGGCCGGCGCGCGTCGCCTCGCTCATCGTCTCCGACATTCCGGGCGACAACCCGGCTCTCGTCGCCTCCGGACCCACGGTTCCTGACGCGGGCACGCCGGAGGAGGCGCGGGCGATCGTCGCGCGCTACGCGCTCGATCTGCCCGAGGCGGTGCGCGCCCATCTCGCAGGCCCCGATTGCGCCGCGCCCGCGCCCGGCGATGCGGATTTCAGCCGCGATACGGTGGCGATCATCGCCTCGGCCGCCGTCTCGCTCGAAGCGGCGCGGGACGAGGCGGCGCGGCTCGGCTACGACGCGGTGATCCTCTCCGACGCGATCGAGGGCGAGAGCCGGGAAGTGGCCCGCGTGCTCGCCGCGATGGCCCGCGAGATCGCCGCGCGCGACCGCCCCTTTGCCCGGCCGGTGATCCTGCTCTCGGGCGGCGAGACCACGGTGACGGTGCGGGCGAAAGGCGGCAAGGGCGGGCGCAACGGCGAGTTCCTGCTCTCCTTCGCGCTCGCCATCGAGGGCGTTTCGGGCATCACCGCCCTCGCCGCGGACACCGATGGCATCGACGGATCGGAGGACAACGCGGGCGGCATCGTCGACGGCGGGACCGCGGGCCGCGTGCGCCGCGCCGAAGCCGATCCGCGCGCGCTTCTCGACCGCAACGACGCCTGGACGGCGCTCTCGCTCGCGGGCGACCTGCTCGTGACCGGGCCAACGGGCACCAATGTCAACGACTTCCGCGCGATCCTCATCGCGTGACCGCCGCGCTTCGGAGCGCCTCTGCTTCGCTCGACAGGCCGGACGCCATTGGCGTCAGTCACGATCAGGGGCGCCCCTGGCCTCTGTCCCCAGGAAACCGCGCGAAGCGCGCGAGAAGCGGCGGGACGCAGGTCGCTCGCTGAGGACGCCGAAAGGGTCCGATCGCGCCCGTGGCGCCGGGATCAGCCGAGCCGGTAGTTCGGGCTCTCGCGGGTGATCTGCACGTCGTGGACGTGGCTCTCGCGCAGGCCGGCGTTGGTGATGCGCACGAATTCGCAGTTGCCGCGCATCGAGTCGATCGTCGCGTGGCCGGTGTAGCCCATCGCGGCGCGGAGCCCGCCGACCATCTGGTGCAGGACCGGGCTCGCCGCGCCCTTGTAGGGCACCTGGCCTTCGATCCCTTCGGGCACCAGCTTCTCGGCGGTCACTTCCTTCTGGAAATAGCGGTCCGCCGAGCCCCGCGCCATCGCGCCGAGCGAGCCCATGCCGCGGTAGGACTTGAAGCTCCGGCCCTGGTAGAGGATCACCTCGCCCGGCGCCTCGTCGGTTCCGGCGAGGATCGAGCCGACCATCGCGCAGGAAGCGCCCGCGGCGATCGCCTTGGCGAAATCGCCCGAGAACTTGATGCCGCCGTCGGCGACGACCGCGTGGCCGGTCTTCGCGGCCTCCGCGGCGCAATCGGTGATCGCGGTCATCTGCGGCACGCCCACGCCCGCGACGATGCGCGTGGTGCAGATCGAGCCGGGGCCGATGCCGACCTTGACCGCGTCCGCGCCCGCGTCGAGCAGCGCGCGCGTCGCCGGCGCGGTCGCGACATTGCCGGCGAGGATCTGCGCGTCCGGCGCATGGGCGCGGAGCCGCTTCACCGCGTCCACGACGCTCGTGGAATGGCCATGCGCGGTGTCGATGACGATGAGGTCCGCCCCCGCTTCCAGAAGCGCGACAGAGCGTTCGAACCCCATCTCGCCCACCGTCGAGGCGGCGGCCACGCGCAGCCGCCCGAGGTCGTCCTTGGCCGCGCGCGGGTTCAGCACCGCCTGTTCGAGATCCTTGATCGTGAGCAGCCCGGTCAAGCGCCCGCCTTCGTCCACGACGAGCAGCTTCTCGATACGGCGGCTCTCCATCAGCCGCTTCGCCGCGTCGAGCGGGGCGGGCTCGCGCAGCATGGCGAGGTTCTCGGAGGTCATCATCGCGCTGACCGGCGTGTCGTCGCTGGCCGCGAAGCGCATGTCGCGGTTGGTGACGATACCGACCACGACGCCGCGATCATCGACGACCGGGAAGCCGGTGATCCGGTAACGCTCCTGCAGCGCTTTCGCATCGCTCAGCGTCTGGTCGGGACGCAGCGTCACCGGGGCATAGACCACGCCGGAGACGAAGCGCTTCACCCGGTGGACCTCGGCGGCCTGGCCCTCGATGTCGAAGTTGCGGTGGATGACGCCGAGCCCGCCCGACTGGGCCATGGCGATCGCCATGCGCGATTCGGTCACCGTGTCCATCGCCGCGCTCAGGAGTGGAATGTTGAGGCTGATCCGGGGCGTCAGCCGGGTCCGGACATCGGCGGTCGCGGGGAGGATCTCCGATGCGCCGGGCACCAGCAACACATCGTCGAACGTCAGCGCTTCGCGAATTTCCATCTCGTGACCCTCCAAGACAGCCGCCGCCGGCGGGACTGGCCCGTCCTATTTCACGCAGCCGCGGAAAAGGGAACCCTCCCAGCCACCCGTGGCCGCGCGGTCGAATGTCGCCGCGCGGCCGCAGGGTCTCCCTTGGGTCCCACCTGGTCCCCTTGGGTCAGCTCTCGGCGGGATCCGCGACCGGCAGATAAAGCGCGCCCTTCTCGCGGAACTTCTCCGCCATCGCGTCGAGGCCGGCCTTCCGGGCCTCGGCGCGGATGTCGTGGCTGATCCGCATCGAGCAGAACTTCGGTCCGCACATCGAGCAGAAATGCGCGAGCTTGTGCGCCTCCTTCGGCAGCGTCTCGTCGTGGAAGGCGCGGGCGGTGTCGGGGTCGAGGCCGAGGTTGAACTGGTCCTCCCAGCGGAACTCGAACCGCGCGCGGCTGAGCGCGTCGTCGCGGAGCCGGGCGGCGGGATGGCCCTTGGCGAGATCGGCGGCGTGGGCGGCGATCTTGTAGGTGATGACCCCGGTTTTCACGTCGTCGCGGTCGGGGAGCCCCAGATGCTCCTTGGGCGTCACGTAGCAGAGCATCGCCGTCCCGAACCAGCCGATCATCGCCGCGCCGATACCGCTGGTGATATGGTCGTAGCCCGGCGCGATGTCGGTCGTGAGCGGCCCGAGCGTGTAGAAGGGCGCCTCGCCGCAGACCGCGAGCTGCTTCTCCATGTTCTCCCTGATCTTGTGCATGGGCACATGGCCCGGCCCCTCGATCATCACCTGGCAGTCCTTCGCCCAGGCGATCCGGGTCAGTTCGCCCAGCGTTTCCAGTTCCGCGAACTGCGCCGCGTCATTGGCATCGGCGATCGAGCCGGGGCGCAGGCCGTCGCCGAGCGAGAAGCTGACGTCATGGGCGCGCATGATGTCGCAGATCTCGGTGAAATGCTCATAGAGGAAGCTCTCGCGGTGGTGGTGCAGACACCATTTCGCCATGATCGAGCCGCCCCGGCTGACGATCCCGGTCACCCGATCGACGGTCAGCGGGATATGGGCGAGCCGGACGCCGGCGTGGATGGTGAAATAGTCCACGCCCTGTTCGGCCTGTTCGATCAGCGTGTCGCGGAAGACCTCCCAGCTCAGTTCCTCGGCGATGCCACCCACCTTTTCGAGCGCCTGATAGAGCGGCACGGTTCCGATCGGGACCGGGCTGTTACGCAGGACCCAGTCGCGGATGTTGTGGATGTTCCGCCCCGTCGAGAGATCCATGACCGTGTCCGCGCCCCAGCGGATCGCCCAGACCATCTTCTCGACCTCCTCCTCCATCGAGGAGGTGACGGCGGAATTGCCGATATTGGCGTTGATCTTCACGAGGAAGTTCCGGCCGATCACCATCGGCTCGAGCTCGGGATGGTTGATGTTGGCGGGCAGGATCGCGCGGCCGGCGGCGATCTCGGCGCGGACGAACTCGGGCGTCACCTCATCCGGGATCGCGGCGCCGAAACTCTCGCCGTCGCGGAGAGCGGAGCGGCCGAGGTTCTCGCGGATCGCCGCGTATTCCATCTCCGCCGTGATGACGCCTGCGCGGGCATAGGCGAGCTGGGTCACCGCGGCGCCGTTTCTCGCGCGGCGCGGGCGGCGCGGGGAGGGGAAGGCGGGAACGAGCCGCGCGCCCTCGGCGAAGCCATTGTCCTCCGGCTTCACCGCGCGGGGCGCGGCCACCTGCTCGGTATCGGCGCGGGCGGCGATGAAGGCGGCGCGGGACGGCGGCAGGCCGCGGGAAATGTCGATCGCGGCGGCGGGGTCCGTGTAGGGGCCGGAACTGTCATAGACGGCGACGGGCGGCTCCCCGGCTGTCGGGTGCAGGTCGATCTCGCGCAGGGGCACGCGGATCTCGGGGTGGAGATCGCCGGGGCGATGGACCTTGCGCGAGGCGGGGAAGGGGCCGGTGGTCACGGCGGGCGGGGACATGTCTTTCATGCTCTGGCTCCTTGAGAGGGGCGAACCCTCGGAAGCCCGTGCATGCCGGAGTCGAATCGTCTCGCGCCGAAGCCATGTCACCGTCCCTCCGCCAGTCTGAACTGGATCAGGTTCGAAGGGTCACCGCGCATCACAGCGGTTTCTCAGCCCCTTGGCGGGACTCCCCTGGTTGAGCCCCGGAATAGAGCGGCGGATCGCGGCGCGGTCAAGCCCCGGTCTCGTCGCCCGGTTCGCCGTCGGCGGCGGGTTGTCCGCCGCGAAAGCCCGTGGCGACGACGAACTTCTCGGAGGAATCGCTGCGGCTCGCCGGTGGCTTCACGTGGCGGACCTTCTCGAAAAGCCTGTTGAGTCGCGTGACGATCGCGGGATCGGCGCCGCCGCCCAGCACCTTGGCGACGAAGGTTCCGCCCGGCACCAGCACATCCTCGCAAAGCTCGATCGCGGCTTCGACCAGCGCCGTGATGCGCATGTGGTCGGTGCGCGGGTGGCCCGAGGCCGCGGCCGCCATGTCCGACAGGATCACATCGGCCTGACCGCCGAGCCAGTCGCGGATCTTCGCATCGGCGCCTTCCTCGAGGAAATCGAGAACGTGCAGATCGGCCCCGGGGATCGCCTCGACTTCCTGCAGGTCGATCCCGAGCACCTGGCCTGTCGGCTTGCCGCGCTTCTCGCCGAGCGCGTTCACCCGCGCCACCGCCACCTGGCTCCAGCCGCCCGGCGCGTGGCCGAGATCGATGACGCGCGCGCCGGGTCGCAGGAAGCCGAACTTGTCGTCGAGCTCGATGATCTTGTAGGCGGCGCGACCGCGATAGCCTTCCTCGCGCGCGCGCCGGACATAGGGGTCGTTCAACTGGCGCTGGAGCCAGAGCGTGGAGGAGAGCTTGCGGCCCTTGGCGGTCTTCACCCGCACGGTCAGATCCCGGCGGCCGCGGCCCGATCCCTGTTTCCTGCTGTCGACCATTCCACCCCGCCTCCGGCCCTGCCCGCCGCGCTCTCTGCGATGCCACGCGCCTCCGGTCAAGCGGAGCTAGTCCCGCTTCGGGCCTTTCCGGAAGGCGCCGTTCGCGCTCATCATCGCGAAGAGCATCCCCTCACGCAGCCCGCGGTCGGCGACCCGCATCGATTCGGCCGGCCAGACCCGCAGCAGCGTCTGCAGGATCGCCGCGCCCGACATGATGAGTTCCGAACGGTCGCGGCCGAGGCCGATGTCGGTCCGCCGCCCGGCGGGCCCGAGGCGGAGGAAGCGGCCGATCACCTCGTCGATCGCCTTGGCGCTCAGATGCATCCCGTCGACCTTGCGCCGGTCGTAGCGGCGGAGCCCGAGATGGGCGGCGCCGACGGTCGTGACGGTGCCGGAGGTGCCGATCATCTGAAAACCGGCGCAGCCGCCGGCAAGGCCCTGGAGATAGGGTTTGAAGCCGGTGATCTGCTCCTCGAAGAACCAGGACATCAGCGCGAAGCGCGCCGCGTCGTCGGTGACATCGGTATAGCGGTCGTGCAGCGTCGCGACCCCGAGCGGCACGGAGATGAAATCCACGATCCGCGCGCCGCCCTTCTCCGAGTCATGCCCGACGCGGAGGTTGACGATCGCCTGGGCGCGCTCCTCCGGCGGCACGTCGGAGAGGTCGATCCAGACGAGCTCGGTCGAGCCGCCGCCGATGTCGAAGACGAGAACCTGCGACGCCTGCTCGGCGACCAGCGGGGCGCAGGAGATGACGGCGAGCCGGGCCTCTTCCTCCGGGCGGATCACTTCGAGCTTCAGGCCGGTCTCGCGCGTCACCCGGGCGAGGAAATGCCTCCCGTTGCGCGCGCGGCGGCAGGCCTCGGTCGCGACGAGGCGCATCGTGCCGACCTGGTACTTGCGCAGCTTGTCGGCGCAGACCTCGAGCGCGGAGATCGTGCGGCTGATCGAGCCCTGGGAGAGATGGCCGGTGCGTTCGAGCCCGGAGCCGAGCCGAACCGATTTCGCAAACGCATCCACGACGCGGAAATGTCCGCCGTCGGGGGTAGCGATCAACATCCGGCAGCTGTTCGTCCCCAGATCGAGGGCGGCATACAGTTCCGGTTCAGCCCGCGCAGGCTTGGCTGGGCGCCTGAGCGGCGCCAATGCGACATTTTCCTGCGCGGACATCTGAGAGTCCTGCGCCATTGAGTAACCAAGACATGTGCCGGCGGGTCAGTCCGCCGGTTTTGTCAAGAAAACTACATGAGTGCTCGGCGGGGCGCAAGAAGACCGCCCGGATGCTGAACCGGGCGATCTCGGGTCTCATTGGTCGGGGCGGGCCCGTGCCTCCTCGGACCGCGCAGGTGCCGGTTCGGCCCGAGCCTCGGGCGCTGGCGCGCCCCGCGGGCCTCAGGCCGCGCCGCTCTCCGCGCTGGCGGGGATCTCGCGGTAGCCGAGCGAGATGCAGAGATCGTAGGGGAGGTTCGGGTTGTTCAGCGTATAGACGTGGACGTGGTCCACGCCCTCGGCGATCAGCGCCTCGATCTGCTTGCGCGCCAGCTCGACCGACAGCGAATAGGCATCCTCCGGGGTCGCGGTCCTGGCATAGGCCTCGTGCATCCAGTCCGGCACCCGCGCCTGGCAGCGGGCGGCGAAATTGGTCATCTTCCCGAAGTTCTCGACCGGCAGGATGCCGGGATGGATCGGCGCGGCGAGGCCCTGTTTCGCGCAGCGGTCGCGGAAACGCAGGAAGTCCTCATTGTCGAAGAAGAACTGCGTCAGCGCGTTGGTCGCCCCGGCGTCGAGCTTGCGGCGCAGATTGGCGATGTCGCTGTCGAGGCTCTCGGCCTCCGGGTGCTTTTCCGGATAGGCCGCGACGGAAATCTCGTATTCCCCGGAGGCGCCGAGCGCGGTGACCAGTTCGGCGGCGCTCGCGAAGCCGTCCGGATGCGGCGTGAACCGGGTCTCACCCTTCGGCGGGTCGCCCCTGAGGCCGACGATGCGGCGCACCCCGAGCCTCGCGTAGTTGCGCGCCACCTCCAGCGTCTCGTCGCGGGTCGCGCCGACGCAGGTCAGATGACCCGCGACATTGAGGCGCGCGCGTTCGAGAATCGCCTGGATCGCGGCGTAGGTTCTGTCGCGCGTCGTCCCGCCGGCGCCATAGGTGACCGAGACGAATCGCGGCCCGAGCGGCGCCAGCCGCTCGACCGTGCGCCAGAGTCGCAGGCTCGCCTCGGGGGAATGTGGGGGGAAGAATTCGAAGGAAAGGCTCGGAAGAGCCCTGGTCGCTGTCTCAGCCATGATGCACCGGTCCGTACCGACAATGATTTTCGCAGCTGCGAGCATACATGGGCTACGACTTTCCGGCAACGGCTATCGCCGCGAGGCAGGAACACGCCGATAGGCCCGGCAGGCTCAGCCGCAGCGCCGCTCCCAGGCGAGGGCGAGGATCGCGGCGACGGCGGCCATGGCACCGAGACCCGCGCCGGCGTCGATCTCGGGTACCTGGGTGACCTTGTCCGGCCGGCCCTTTCCGGGCTCCTTCGGCCAGTCGCCCATGGCGAAGGCGGGCAGGCCGCCGGCGAGCAGAAGGCCGGCGCAGACGAGCGTGGCGCGGAGAGGCGTGGATCGCATCGGTTTCTTTCCTTGAAGAATTCTGGGCTGGACGGCTTCGCCCGGGAGGACGGGCCAAAGATCTGGCGGGTCAGGGGCGGCGAGCGCTTTGGTCCGTCACGCGGGGGCGAGGCGCGCGGAAGCGGGCGTGGCGGCGGCGTTCCGCCGGGCCAGCGCCGCGCCGAAGAGCCCGGCGAGCTTCGCCGCCTCCCGGTCGATGTCGTGACGCTCCAGCACCCGGTCGCGACCAGCGAGCCCCATCGCGGCGAGGCGCTCGCGCGGGGTCCGTGCCAGCGCGCGCAGCGCCTCGGCGAGCGCCTCGGCATCGCCCGCGGGGACGAGCCAACCATTCTCGGGCCGCACCAGTTCCGGGATTCCCGCGACATAGGTCGAGATGACCGGCCGGGCCGAGGCCATCGCCTCCATGACCACCATAGGCAGACCCTCGGCGAAGCTCGGCATCACCAGCGCATGCGCCGCCGCCAGCTGCGCCCGCACGCGGGCCTCGTCCACCCATCCGGTCAGGGTCACGCGTCCGCCGAGGCCCCGCGCGGCGATCGCCGCCTCGATCGCGCCGCGCAACTCGCCGTCGCCGACCAGCGTCAAATGGATGTCCGCGTCTCGCGCCGCCCGCGCCAGCGCGTCGATCAGGAGCAGCTGGCCCTTCTGCTCGACCAGCCGGCCGATCGAGACCAGACGCGTCGGCCCGCCGGACGGTAGTGTCTCAGTTTGAAATCCGGCATCCTTGACGCGGGTATCGCGCGAGGCCCGGCGCTCCTATATGCTTAGCGGGAAGCATACCGAAGGGGAGAGCCCGTGACGTTCTACGTGTCCCACATGACACCGCACAAGCGCGCTCGCGTTCATAAAGCGACGTGCCCAGATTGCCGCGATGGCCAAGGCCAAGCAGGTCAGCATCGGACCGGATCGGGTGCGATCGGCTGGGATGGCCCGTTCGTGACGCTCGCAGAAGCCGAGAGGTTCATGGCGCAGCACTTCCCGAACTTTACCGATGCGCGGCTCTGCGGCCGGTGCAAACCCGGAGTTGCCTGATATGCCTAAAGGCCCCAAAGGCGAGAAGCGCCCCGCCGACGTGATCGGCTTGGCCGTGATGGTCGGCAAGATCGCCACGGGCGAGATCGAGGATGCCGTCGAGGATGACGGGAAGGACAAGGCTGCCCAGGCGCTCGGGAGCAAGGGCGGGAAGGCGCGCGCCGAGAGCATGACGCCCGAGCGGCGCGCGGAGATTGCGCGGAAGGCGGCTCGTTTAAGATGGGCCGCCAAATCCGATTGAAACCATCTGCGGAGCAGTCGGCTGAGCCATATGTCGGACGGCTGCCTTCCCATCGTGGTTTTCTACGACCTTTATGGCTGTCGTACTAGCCATCGTGTGCGTAAAGCAATGGTGTACCGTGAGAACGGCGTCTTGCAAACGCGGGTCGTCCTCAAGTCTTTCCACAGCTACGCCTAAATTTCTCAAGCGATCAATGTGGATGTGCTTGTTATGCGCCTTGTTTAGCTCTGCGCTGGATAAAGCGGTAACGATCGAAGCCGCCTTTGCTGACTTATCTTGATCATCTGCCAGCATGTTATTCTCCAAAACTTCCTGCACGAACTTCTTAGACCAATCTACTGCATATTCACACTGCGTAAGGAATGAAGGCATATATCTGCCAAGAATTGGCGCCCAAACATGAGCCTTCAAAGGATCAAGCTTAATTTCATCGTAGGCTCTTTGGAATTCAGTAACGACTACATCGGCAGGGATGCCTGCGATCTGAGGATCAATTGGGCCTAATGAAGACTGCTTTCCCAAGACTATCGACTTGCACGATAGAGACAGCATTGTACCTGCTGACATGGCGATCTGAGGCACGATGGAGCGGATGTCCCGCCCGAACATCTGTTTCAGATAACCTGTTAGAGCTTCCGTGGCCGCGATCCCGCCCCCAGGTGTGTGCAAGACAATATCGAGCCCTTTCGATCTATCCATTCCATGGATGCAGGCCATGAAAGCATTGATGTCATCATCTGAAATATCAATGCCTTGAACGTTTGGCTTTGTTAAGAATCCAGAATAGTACGCTATGGTATTCCTTCCCGTAAGGTCGGATAGAATCTTAAGGTATTTGCGCCGCACAATATCGATGGTCTGTGCGGCCGCGTTGCTGTGCTCCTGCTGATGCTGAGCAATCTCGTTATGAATCTCGTGCCAATTCGGCATAGGTACCCCCGTTGACGCCGCTGACCAATTGCGTGCCATTGGAGTCATATACGGGGATCGTGATCCGAGCACTCGGAAATTCGCCGATCGGCATCGGGTTGGGTTGGACAACCCCTTTTCGGACAAGTTCTTCGAGGCGCTGCGCGAGCGGCGATACGGGTATCGTGCGGTCCATGTTGGCGGGGCTCCCTCTCTCTGTTCCGTCTGCGGAATATATGAAAATATCACGAACAGGAAGTTACCTCAATCTGAGATAATTTCCTTGACGCTAAGCATAAAAGTTCATATATTGAGGGCATGAACAAGTTGCCCCTCAAAACCCGCGTCCAAATCCTCTCCATGCTGGTGGAAGGCTCGTCCATGCGGTCGATCAGCCGCGTTACGGGCGTCTCCATCAACACGGTGACGAAGCTACTGGTGGACGCGGGCGAGGCTTGCGCGGCCTACCATGACGAGGCCGTGCGGAACGTGAAGGCGTCCAAGGTCCAGTGCGACGAGATTTGGTCGTTCTGCTACGCGAAGGCGAAGAACGTCACGACCGCGAAGGCAGCTCCGGAAGGCGCTGGCGACGTGTGGACGTGGACGGCGCTGGATAGCGAGAGCAAGCTGATCGTCGCCTATGAGGTTGGCGACCGCTCGGCCGACACGGCTATCGAGTTCATGGACGATCTCCGCGACCGCCTCGCCAACCGGGTCCAGCTCACCACGGACGGGCACAAGGCTTACCTGGAGGCCGTAGAAGGCGCGTTTGGGGCCGACGTGGATTACGCCATGCTGGTGAAGCTCTACGGCGAGCCCACCGGCCAGCGCGGCCACGAACGGAAATACAGCCCGGCCGAGTGCACGGGCGCGCGCAAGGTGCGGATCGAAGGCGATCCCGATCCGGCGCTGGTCTCAACCTCGCACGTCGAGCGGCAGAACCTCACCATGCGGATGGGGATGCGGCGCTTCACCCGGCTCACCAACGGCTTCTCGAAGAAGCTCGAAAATCACCTGCACATGCTCTCGCTCTATTTCGTGCACTACAACTTCTGCCGGGTGCACAAGGCGGTTCGCATGTCGCCCGCGATGGCTGCCGGCGTGTCCAGCACGCTTTGCGACGTTGAGTGGATCGTCAGCCTGATTGATGCGCGCGCCCCGAAGCCGGGGCCGCGCGGGCCGTACCAAAAACGCACTACTCGTCCATAGGGAATGAGTCATGAACTTTCACGATTCGGTATCCCTGTACTCGCCCTCTAGCAACCAGAACTTCCGCGTCCACAAGGTACGCTGTTTCGAACGGGTGACCGCTCAGCATCTCTGACTTCAACGCAGGCTCGGAAAAGAAAACTCTTTTCGCGGTCCTTTCGATCTTCTCGATTACCCCCCGATCTGGGGTGGTCCCTTCTGCCGCCGCTGCGTGCTTGTCGGCAACCTGCCAGTAGAAGATAGCGCCTTCCTCGATCGTGCTAGTTGCCTCGGTGAGGCGAGCCTTTTCGGTCTCTGCTCGGTTCTGAACGGCGTTGGCTTCAACCGCATTGAGGCTGATCGTCACGTTTACATCAGACTGGCCGGAGGCTTGTATCAGCAAGCCTCCGTCGCGTTGCACAGCTATGGGCTGGACGATCTCACGAACATCATCGCAATCCGTCCGGGTCAGCACTTCGGGCCGGGGGCCTCGGCCCAGGAAAAACTCTAAAAGCACCTTGAGGTTTGCGGTAAAGGCTACAGCGTTGGATATCGGGTCAGAGGCGCTCGCTACGGCCCCCGCGATTACAGCAAGAGGGGTTAGGTCAATAATAAGGCAATTCTGCCTGATATTTTTGATGACCAACGTAGCTTCTGGCAGATCGTCAGCTTTACTGAAGCGAACGTACCTCTGCCCCAGGCGCGTCAAAGACCTTGATAGAATTGTAAGCTCAAGAGGATCTTCATAGTCAAGCCTGAGCGTAAGCGTCTCTTCATCCACGGCGCTCACCCCCTTAAGCCTGCCCCGAGGGGGCATAGCGGACCTATCAGGCAAGGTCCCGATCTAAAATTCAAACTGAGACACTACCCGCCGGACGCACCCGTTGACGCTCCGGGTGTATCCCCCGGCCCTCCGGGCAGGGGCGCCGGCGCGAAATGCCAGGGCTCGATCCCGCAGTGGACGACCTCGATGCGCGGCCAATCCGCCGCCGGGACCCAGCGCCGGAGCTGCGAGCCGCCAAATGCGCTGACCGCCACGGCGAAATCGGCGGCGGCGATCTTGGTTCCGAGCGAGAGCGTCTCGGGACGGTCGAACTCCTCGGGGCCATGCGCGGTGAAACTGTGGCCGAGCCCGCCGAGCGTCGCCGCGAGCAGCGCCACCGTGGCGGAGTTCGTGCCGAAATGCGCGTGGATATGCCCGACCCCTTCGGCGCGGCAGCGGCGTGCGACCCAGGCGGCCTCGGCGAGATAGATCATGTGCCGGAGATGGCGCCGCTCGCCGCGCGTGCCGAGCGAGAGTGCCAGCCGGGCGGCGCGGGCGGCCCGGAGCGGCGCGCGAATCGTCTCGGCGCCAAGTGCCGCCAGGAGGCGGACGGGCCCGCGCGCCAGCACGTATTCGGTGCGCCCGTGCTCCGCGATGTCGCCCGGATCGACCAGCGCCGCGCGGTCGTCGCGAAGCGCGAAGCGGCGCACATCGACGCCAATTCGCTCCAGCGCCCGTATCTCGCGGCGGATGAAACTCTGCGAGGGGGCCGGATAGGTGTTGATGAGATAGGCGATCCGCATGCGCTCCCCTCGGTCGGCGGGCCTCGTGGCGACTGCGTCCCGGCCCGGTGTAGGGGTTTGTTTAGGGCTTTGGCCCAAACGAACCGTAAATGCCCCCGCTGAAACCCCTTGCCGAAACCCCTTGCCGAAACCGCTGGCCGAAAAGACCCGGGGCCGCCTGATCGGATCGCGGGCCCGGATCGAGCGCCGGCCCGGGCGGTGGGCAGGATGCCGGACGAGATGCCGGACAGGGGTGAAGCCGACGGAGAAGCCGCGATGACGACCTTCAGCGAACAGCCTCCCGCGCGCGGCCGCCTTGCTCGCGGGCGTCTTGCGCGGCTCCTGACCGATCCCGGACTCGCGGGTCGCGTGCTGCGCGGCTCGGCCTTCGTCGTGCTCGGCTACGGCGCCTCGCAGGTGATCCGGCTCGCCTCGAACCTGATCCTGACCCGGCTGCTGTTTCCGGAAGCCTTCGGCCTGATGGCGCTGGTGATGGTGGCGATCGTCGGCCTGGCCTCCTTCTCGGATGTCGGGATCGGGCCCGCGATCGCGCAGAGCCGCAGGGGCGACGATCCGGCCTTCCTGCGCGCCGCCTACAGCCTGCAGGTCGCGCGCGGCTTCACGCTCTGGATCGGCGCCTGTCTTCTCGCCTGGCCGGTCGCGGCCTTCTACGGCGAGCCTGAACTCGCGCTGCTCCTGCCCGCCGTCGGCTTCTCCTCGGTGATCACCGGCTTCAACTCGATCTCGGTCGAAACCGCCCATCGTCACCTGCTGCTTGGCCGGGTCACGCTGATCGAACTGGTGAGCCAGGTCGTGGGAACGGTCGCGATGATCCTTCTCGCCTGGACGACGCGCTCGATCTGGGCGCTGGTGCTCGGCGGGACGGTCGCCTCGGTGGTGAAGCTCGCCCTCAGCCATCTCTGCCTGCCCGGGGCGGGGTTCCGATTCGGCTGGGAACCGGCCGCGCGACGCGAACTGGCGCGTTTCGGGCGCTGGATCTTTCTCAGCACGGTCTGCGGCTTCCTGCTCTCGCAGGGCGACAAGCTCATTCTCGGCAAGTACCTCACGCTCGAGGCGCTCGGGGTCTACAACATCGGCTTCTTCCTCGCGAGCTTTCCGCTGCTTCTGGGCAGGGCGCTGATCGAGCGGATGGTCATTCCGCTCTACCGCGAACATCCACCGGCCGAATCGGCGGAGAACTTCGCCCGGCTCCGGCGGATGCGTTCCATTCTCACCGGGGCGATTCTCGGCCTGCTCGGGATGATGGCGCTCTCGGGCGTCTGGCTTGTCGGGCTGCTCTACGATCCGCGGTTCGCGCTCGCAGGACCCGTCGTGGTGCTGATCGCGGTGGCGCAGATGCCGCAGGCGATCGGGCTCAGCTACGATTTCGTGGCACTCGCGGCGGGCGAATCGCGGCGTTTCTTCCTCCAGATGGCGCCCAGGGCCGGCGCGCAGACCGCGCTCATGCTGCTCGGCGCGCATCATCTCGGCCTCGCCGGCGCGCTCTGCGGCCAGGCGCTGGCCTCTGTGCTGACCTATCCGCTGATCGTCCGGCTGGCCCGCCGCTACGGGGCCTGGGACGCGGCGCATGACGCCGCCTTCTTCGCGCTGGCGCTGGGGCTCGGCGGGCTCGCGGTCTGGCTGGAATGGCCGGCGATCGCGGGCCTCGCCGGGTTCGGCTGATCCCGCGCGCCCGGGCCGGGACGCGCGGCGCGGCGCGTCAGGCGTAGTAGGGCTCGACCGGCCCGTCCTCCGCGCGGTTCAGGATGACGCCGAGCAGCGGCGCGGTTTCGCCGAACAGCGCCTCGCAGGCACGGATCTGCGCCGCCGTGGTCACGCCGGCCCCGGCGACGAGCAGGACCGCGTCGAGCCGGGGCAGGAAGGCCATCACATCGTCGCAGACCAGCGCGGGTGGCAGGTCGAAGAGGATCGCATCGGGCGCGTAGTCCGCCTCGATCCGTTCGATGGCGCGCCGGGTCGCCGGCTCCTCCAGAAGTTCCGCCGGATTGCCGGCCGGGGCCGCGTTGAGCCCGAGCGCCAGATTGGCGCCGACCCGGCGCAGGTGCAGATCCGGCGTGACACCGCCGGTCAGCAGGTCTTCCATGAAGCCGGGTTTGGGCTGCCCGAAGACCTTCGCGAGACTGGGGATGCGGAGGTCGAAGTCCATTGCGATCACCCGGCAACCGCTGCGCCGCGCGACGCTGAGCGCGAGATTCGCCGTCACGAAGGTCTTGCCGCAGCCGGGGCTGGCCGAGGTGATCCCGACCCGCCGCCAGCCCCGCTCCTTCAGCGCCCGGAGCATCCGCGTGCGCAGGAGATCGAACGGCACATGCGCCGGATCACCCCGCCCGCCGGCCACGATCCTGTTCCGCGCGAGCTTGCCCGGCTCGAGCGCGGCCTCCGCGAGCGCCGCCCAGGCCGCATCCGGCGCGCGGCTCACCTTCCTCGCGCTTGGCGCGCCGAAACAGGAGATGTTCGCGGCCCGCTGCCGCGAGGCATTGCCCGGCATCGGTCTCGTCTCCGTCGGGGCCGGGCTCGATTTCCTCGCGCGGACGCAGCGGCGGGCGCCGGAATGGGTAAGGCGCGCCGCGCTGGAATGGCTGTGGCGCGCGGTCACCGACCCGAGGCGGCTGGCCCGGCGCTACGCCGAATGCGCGATGGCCCTGCCGGGCCTGGCGCTCGGGGTGGCCTTGACGCGCGGTTGAGCGTCCGGCGCGGGGCGCGATGCGCCGTCAAGGACCTGAGCCTGACGCCGGGGGGTCCCGGCGTCTGGACCCATGTCGGACGCGGTTCCCGGGTTTCAGAGCTTGGGCGGGGCGTCGGCCTCGGCGGTGCCGGGGAGCAGCGCGCCAAGGCCCGCGGCGGTGGCGAGCCGCGTCACCGTTGGTCCGAGCGGCAGCACGATCCGGTCCACTGCTCCGACGCCAAGCACCAGCAGCGCGATCGCTGCGAGCAGGCGCAGGCGCCGACGCGACCGCTCGCCCGGCGCATGGACGTAAGGAATTGCCACCACCGGGCGCAGGCCGAGCTGGCGTTCCATCGCGGCGGAGCTCCGGGGCGCGGTGTTCAGGAATTCGAGCAGCATGGCGAGCCCTCCGGCGAGCGCGATGCTCGCGGCGAGGCCGAGGGCGGCGATCTTCTTCCGGTCCGGCCCGATCGGCAGTTCCGGCACCTCGGCGGGTTCGACGATCTGGAACCGCTCCGACCGCTCGCTGGCCTCCAGTTCGGCCCCGGTCCGCGCCTCGGCGTAGCGCCGCGTCACATCGGTGCGCAGCGTCTGCAACTCCGTGAGGCTCCGGCTCAGCGCGTCGAATTCGATCGCGATCCGCGGGGTCGCACGGATCGATGCCTCCAGTGCCTCGGCCTGGGCGGTCATCTCGCCAGCCTGCGTCGTCAGCCGCTCGATCTGCGATGTGATCTGGGCGTTCTGGTTCTCGATCGCCGCGCGCCGCTCCGCCAGCGGTCCATCGGCCGCGCCCGTCCGGGCACCCGCGGCGCGGGGCGCGACCAGCGCCCTGACCGCCGCGATCTCCTCACGGAGCGACCGGATCTCGGGATGGTTCGGCGCCAGCCTGCCCTGTTTCGAGATCAGCGCGAGTTCGAGCTCGCGCAGCCGCGCCTCGGCGGGATCGACGGTGGTCGCCCCGTCGAGCGGCCGGACACCGGCCGCGGCCGCGCCGAGATCGGCGAGCTTTTCCTCGAGCTCCATCGTCCGCCTGTCGATCTCCAGCAGATCCTCGCGCAGCCGGCCAAGCGTGCCGCGGCGCGCTTCGAGGCTCTCGGGCAGGGCGCCCGCGTAGGCTTCCTTGAAGGCCGCGATCTCCGCTTCCTTCGCGTCGAGCGCGGCGGCGAGCCGGTCGTCCTCGGAGCGGAAATAGGCCAGCGTGTCCTCCGCCTGGTCGGCGCGGACGAGCCGGTTGCGCGTCACCGCCTCGGCTGCGAATTCATTGGCGATCGCCGCCGCCTTCTCCGCGTCGTCGAGCGTCACAGAGATCGTGAAGGCGAAGAGCCCGGCGCTTCCGCCGCCGCCCCAGGGGTTCGTCTCACCGGTGGCGGTCGAGATGCTCTGGATCAGCGTGGCCTCGCGCAGGAGTTCCCGCCGGTCGGCCTGCGTGAGACCGGGACGGTCGAAGAGCCCCATGCGGTCGAGGAGTCCGTCGACGTTCTCGCGCGCCATCAGCTGTTCCTCGATCAGCTGCAGGCGGGCCGGCGCGGACAGGGTGACGGTGGAGCGGGCCAGGTCCACGGCGACCCGCGGGCTTTCGACGAGGATCTTCGCCGTCGCCTCGAAGCTCGGCGGCCGGGTCATCGCGAATGCGATGGTGAGCGCCGTGCCGAGAGCGACCACGGGCAGCGCCATGGGCAGGCGGCGCCGGGCCGTCCGGCCGATTTCGCCGATCATCTCCTTCGGGTCCATGCGTGCTCCTCCGGCTCGCCCGCGTCTGTCGCGGCGGATCCTCCGTCGAACGGGTTTACGAGTGGTGACCGGAGGGACACGAAAGTGAACGGGGAGCCCCACCCTGCCGGTCACAGGTCTCACATTCGCGACAACCCGACCGAAGGAGGCGCTGACATCATGCCGAAAACGCGATAAAACAATAACTTCCACGGCCGCGGGGGGAGCGGTCGATTTTTCGACGGAACGGGCACGCCGCCCCGTTAGACTTCTCAGACGACGAAGCGAGGCGATCCTGACCGAGATGTATCAGACACCGATGGCGCCACCGCCGATGACCGAGGACGAATGGGAGCGGCCCGATCCGTCCAAATCCGAGCCGCCCCGCGCCGATCCGCCCCGCCCCGCGGCGCCGCGCGGCAGGCGTTTCGCCGCGGCGATCCTGATCCTCGCCCTCGCGGCCGCCGCCTATGCCGGCTGGCGCCTCTATCCCGCCGAGGAAGCGGCGGCGATGAGGCCGCCGGTCGCGTCGGCGGCCATGGGCGATATCGAGGTCAACGTGCTCGCGACCGGCCTGCTGAAACCCTCGAAACTCGTCGCTGTCGGCTCGCAGGCTTCGGGCCGGATCACCGATCTGCCGGTCGCGGTCGGTGATACGGTTCGCCAGGGCGATCTGATCGCGACGATCGACTCGACCCGGCAGGAGAACGACCTGAAGACCTCGGAGGCGACGCTCGCGGCGACGAAGGCGCTGCTCGTCGAGAAGGAGGCCACGCTTCTCAACCAGAACCGGGTGCTGGAGCGGCAGCGGACCCTCGCGGCGCGCAACACGATCGCGGCCTCCGAACTCGAGACCGCCGAGGCCGATGTCGCGGTGACGGAGGCACAGATCGAGGCGACGAAGGCGGAGATCGAGGCGTCGCGCGTCGCGGTCGCAAGCTCGAAGGTGAACCTCGGCTATACCCGTATCACCGCGCCGATCGACGGGACCGTGCTCGCGCTCGTCGCGCAGCAGGGCCAGACCGTGAATGCGACCCAGTCCGCGCCGACGATCGTCGTGCTCGGCGATCTCTCGACGATGACGATCCACGCGGAGATCTCCGAGGCCGATGTGGTGCGCGCGAAGCCGGGACAGCCGGTCTGGTTCACGATCCTCGGCGATCCCGATACGCCGCACGCCGCGACCCTGACCGCGATCGCGCCGGCGCCCGAGAGCGTGGTCGACGACCAGATGCTCACCGGATCGTCCAACGACCTCAGTTCCGAGGCGATCTATTACAACGGCGTCTTCACCGTGCCGAACCCCGATGGCGACCTGCGTACCTATATGACGGCGCAGGTGCGCATCGTACTCGACCGGGCGGAGGATGTGCTGACAGTGCCGGCCTCGGCGCTCGGACCCCGACGCGCGGACGGGATGACCGAGATCGGCGTGCTCCGCGCGGATGGAACCGTCGAGCAGCGCTGGGTCGAGGTGGGCCTGAGCGACCGGACGCTGGCGGAGATCCGGTCCGGGGTCTCGGAGGGCGAGCAGGTCGTGCTCGGCACCGGGACGCTCGCCAGCGATGCCCAGCAGGGCAACGCGGTGCGGCGCGCGACCGCGCGGATGCCGCCGCCGCCGATGGGCGGCCTCTAGGGAGCCGCGGGTGTGAGCGAGACTGCTTATTCCGACGAGGCGCCGCGCTGGCGCCCCCGCGCCCGGGCGGCCTCGGCGAAGCCGATCCTGTCGCTGCGCGGTATTCACCGGGCCTACCCGTCGGGCGAGGGGACGGTCACCGTGCTGCGCGGCGTCGATCTCGACATCGGCCGGGGCGAGATGGTCGCGATCATGGGCGCGTCGGGCTCGGGCAAGTCGACGCTGATGAACATCCTCGGCTGTCTCGATCGGCCGACCGTCGGGCAATATCTGATCGACGGCCGGGACGTGGGGGCGCTCGGCCCCGACGCGCTGGCCGCGCTCCGCCGCGAGCATTTCGGCTTCATCTTCCAGCGCTACCACCTGTTGCCGGAACTGACCGCGCTCGGCAATGTCGAGATCCCGGCGGTCTACGCGGGCCTGCCCATGGCCGAACGCCGGACCCGCGCGGCGGATCTCCTCGGCCGGCTCGGCATGGGCGACCGGCTCCACCATCGCCCGGGCCAGCTCTCGGGCGGCCAGCAGCAGCGCGTCTCGATCGCCCGCGCGCTGATGAACGACGCCGACATCATCCTCGCGGACGAACCGACCGGCGCGCTCGACAGCCACAGCGGCGAGGAGGTGCTGCGCATCCTCGAGGAGCTGCACGCGGGCGGGCGGACCATCGTCCTCGTCACGCATGACCCGAATGTCGCCGCCCGCGCCGAGCGCATCATCGAGGTCAGCGACGGCGAGATCATCTCCGACACGCGCCGGCCCCGGCCCGCGAATGTCGCCGTGCTGCCGGCCCGTGGCCGCCGCGCGGAGCGGGAGCCGCGCCGGCCCGGCCTTCTTGGGGCGCCGGGGCTCTGGGTCAGCCGCTTGCGCGAGGCCTTCCGGATGGCGCTGCTCTCCATGGCGGCGCATCGGCTGCGGAGCTTCCTCACCATGCTCGGCATCATCATCGGCATCGCCTCGGTGGTGAGCGTCGTGGCGCTCGGCAAGGGTTCGCAGGAGCGCGTGCTCGCCAACATCTCGACCCTCGGGACCAATACGCTCGAAATCTTCCCGGGCGAGGACATGGGCGACGTGCGCTCGGGCCGGGTGCGGACGCTGGTCGCCGATGACGCGGCCGCGCTCGCCCGCGAGCCCTTCGTCGTCGCGACCACGCCCATGGTGACGAAGAGCGTCAAGCTCCGTTACGGGCCGATCGAATCGAGCGCGCAGGTGGTGGGCGCGGGCGCGGGGTTCTTCGAGACCAAGGGCATGAAGCTCACCGCCGGCAACTTCTTCGGCCTCGACGAGGTGCTCGCCCGCGAACAGGTCGTGGTGATCGATTTCAACACCCGCGACATCCTGTTTTCGAACGGCGAAGATCCGGTCGGCAAGGTGATCCTCGTCGGGCGGGTGCCGGCGCGGGTCATCGGCGTCGCCGAGCGCAAGACCTTCGGCACGGACACCAATCTCGCCGTCTACATGCCCTATACGGCCGTGCAGACCCGGCTGGTCGGCGACGACGCGCTGCGCAGCATCAATCTGCGCGTCAGCGACGACACCGACATGGCCCAGGCACAGCAGGCGGTCACGGCCTTCCTCACCGCGCGCCATGGCACCGAGGACTTCTTCATCATCAACAACGACGATATCCGGCGCACGATCACCAGCACGGCGAACACGCTCACCATGCTCGTCGCCGCGATCGCGGTCATCTCGCTCGTCGTCGGCGGGATCGGCGTGATGAACATCATGCTGGTCTCGGTGAGCGAGCGCGTCTCGGAGATCGGGGTCCGGCTCGCGGTCGGCGGGCGGCGGAGCGACATCCTGCAGCAGTTCCTCGTGGAAGCGATCGTGCTCTGCCTTGTCGGCGGCGTGCTCGGGATACTGACCGCGCTCGGGATCGGCTGGGCGATCACCAATGCGAATGCCGAACTCGCGCTCATCTATTCGGCGGGCGCGATGCTCGCCGCCGTCTCGAGTGCGACGGCGATCGGCATCGTCTTCGGCTATCTGCCCGCGCGCCGGGCGGCGCGGCTCGACCCGGTCGACGCGCTCAGCCGGATGTGAGGTGCCTGCGGGGCTGAGGGCGTAGCGTGTCGCGGCCCCGTTCGAGGTGCTCCGCTCTCAGCCGGCCGGGTCGGGGGTCGGCGCCGCGTCATGCGCGAGATCGAAGACGTGATGGCGCACCCGCCCGTCGAACAGGGCGAGAAGCCCCTTGGTCACCTCGCGGCTTTCGAACCGGATCGGCGAGTCGAGCGCGGCGGCGAGCGCGCGCCTGTCGTCGAAGGTCATCGAGAGTACCATCGCGACCTCGGGCATGCCCGCGTCGCGCTCGATCTCGCGGAGCACCCGCACCTCGCGCGCGCCGGGGAAGCGGCGCCAGAGCGGCAGCAGCGCGGTCTCGACGTAGTCGCCGAACTCGGCTTCCCGGCCCGGATGGATCGCGCCCTCGAAGAGCGCCTGACGGACGATCATGCGCGTCTCTCCTGGTTGACGACCGAGGGGGGCCGGTCGCCGGCGCGCCGGGCGGCGAGATTGGCGAGCACGAGATCGGCCATCGCGCGCCGGGTCTCGACGGTCGCGCTCGCCTGATGCGGGACGAGCACGGTGTTCGGCAGGGTGAAGAACTCCTCCCGAATCCGCGGCTCGTTCTCGAAGACATCGAGCCCGGCGGCGGCGATCCCGCCGGAGCTGAGCGCCGCGATCAGGGCCGGCTCGTCGATGACGCTGCCGCGCGCGACATTGACGAGCACGCCCTGGGACCCGAGAGCGGCGAGCACCCGCGCGTCCACGATGCCTCGCGTCTCCGGGGTCGCGGCGACGCAGACCGCGAGCACGTCGCTGTCCTCCGCCAAAGTCTCCGGGGTCGGGAGGGCGGGCCAGTCGCCGACGTCGACCGGGCGGCGGTTCCAGTAGCGGACCTTCATCCCGAAGATCTCCGCCCGCGCCCCGAGCGCCCGGCCGATCTGGCCGAGGCCGAGGATGCCGAGGCGGCGCCCCTTCAGGCTGCCGCCGAGCGGAAACGGCTCCTCCGCCGCCCAGCGGCCCGCGCGGAGGAAGGCGTCGCCCTCGACCACGCGGCGCAGGACGGCGAGGATCAGCGCCAGCGCCATGTCGGCGACATCCTCGGTCAGCGTGCCGGGCGTCGTCGTCACGTCGATGCCCCGCTCGCGGGCGAAGGAAAGGTCGACGCGATCCGTGCCGACGCCGTTGATCGCGATGATGCCAAGTTCCGGCATCGCCTCGATCCAGTCGTTACCGAGTCCCGATCCGCCGCCGGTCACCACGGCGCTGACGCGCGGACGGGCTTCGAGCGCGGCCTCGTGCCCGCCGGGCAGGTAGTACCGGTGGACGGTGTACTCGGCTTCGAGCGCGGCCTCCACGTCCGGTGTCATCGGCTCGATGAGCAGGAGTTCGGGTTTGGACATGCTTGACGCTCAGTGCAGCTGGTTGAGGAAGGCGCGGGTGCGCTCGTGGCGCGGATTGTCGAAGAAGTCCTCGGGCGGCCCTTCCTCGATGATCTGGCCCTGGTCCATGAAGATCACCCGGTCCGCGACGGCGCGGGCGAAGCCCATCTCATGGGTCACGCAGAGCATGGTCATGCCCTCGCGCGCGAGGTCGATCATCGTGTCGAGAACCTCCTTCACCATCTCGGGGTCGAGCGCCGAGGTCGGTTCGTCGAAGAGCATGATCCGGGGCTGCATGCAGAGCGCGCGCGCGATCGCGACGCGCTGCTGCTGGCCGCCGGAGAGCTGCGCGGGGTACTTCTCCGCCTGTTCCGGGATGCGGACGCGGGTCAGGAACTTGCGCGCCGTCGCCTCGGCCTCGGATTTCGAGGCCTTCCGCACCTTGATCGGTGCCAGCATGCAGTTCTCGAGGATGGTCAGATGCGGGAAGAGGTTGAACTGCTGGAAGACCATGCCGACATCGCGGCGCACGTCATCGACATTGTGCCCGCCGGCGGTCAGTTCGACGCCATCGACGACGATCCTGCCTTCCTGGATCGCCTCGAGCTGGTTGATGGTGCGGATGAGCGTCGACTTGCCCGAGCCGGAAGGCCCGCAGATCACGATGCGCTCGCCGCGGCGAACGTCGAGATTGACATCGCGCAGCGCGTGGTAGCCGCCGTACCACTTGTTGATGCCCGCCATGTGAATGGCCAGTTCGGGCGCGGCCCCGGGGGCGGTCCCAGTCGCGGTTTCGGTGGTGGCCCCCGGCGGAGTTCCGCGGCCGGTCTCGGGTGAGGTCTGGATCATCGGCGTTCCCATCAGTTGGCTTCCGCGACGAAGTCGGGCAGCGGCGATCCGAGCCATTTCTCGTGGATCGCGCTCAGGCTGCCATCGCCCTTCACCTTCTCGATGAAGGTATTGACCTCGGCGAGCAGCGCGTCGGAGCCGGGGCGCACGGCGATCCCCTGCCGCTGCTGGCTGAGGTCGAATTTCACGTCGAACCGGCCGGGCGCGACCTGTTCGATCTGGTTGATGATGATGTTCGAGACGCCGATCGCCTCGACCTGCCCGGCGAGCAGCGCCTGTACCGCGCTCGCGTCGTCGTCGAAGCGCTGGATCGTCGCCCCGGCCGGCGCGACCGCCGTCACGGCGGTGTCCTGCGTGCTGGCCCGGGTGACGCCGATCGTGCGGCCTTCGAGCTTCTCGGGGGCGGAGAGATCGACATCCGCGAGGCCATAGACCGCGATGGCGATCCCGGCATAGGGCTCGGAGAAATCCACGCGCTCGGCGCGTTCCGGCGTGATGCCGAGCGAGGCGACGAGAAGGTCCACCTGGCCGCTCAGGAGATAGGGGATGCGGTTCGGCCCGGTCACCGGCACGATTGTGAGCTGGACGCCGAGATCCTCGGCCAGCAGCTTAGCCACGTCGGCGTCGTAGCCATCGGGCTGGCCGCTCGCGTCCATGACGCCGAAGGGGGGGAAATCGACCAGCATGCCGACGTTGACGTTGCCCTTGGCCTTGATCTCGTCGGGCGTCTGGGCGGCGAGCGGGCTCGCAAGGGCGGCGGCGGTGAGAAGGGCCATCGCGGCGCGGCGGGTGAAGGTCATCGGTGCGTTTCCTTTTCGTTGTCTTCTTGGGTCAGCGGGTGGTGGCGCGGGCGAAGCGGAGTTCCATCCGTTTGGCGGCGAGCGAGAGCGGCCAGCACAGGATGAAGTAGAAGGCTGCGACGGTACCGAAGACCGCGAAGGGGGAGAAGGTCGCGTTGTTGATGATCTGGCCGGTGCGGGTCAGTTCGGTGAAGCCGATGATCGAGGCGAGCGAGGTGCCCTTGATGAGCTGCACCAGGAAGCCGACCGTGGGGGCGACCGAGATCCGCGCCGCCTGCGGCAGGATCACCGAGGTCATGCGGTCGTAGTACCGCAGGCCGAGCGCGGTCGCGGCCTCGCGCTGCCCCGGCGGGATCGCCTCGATCGAGCCGCGCCAGATCTCTCCGAGAAAGGCGCTCGCATGCAGTGTCAGCGCGAAGGAGGCCGCGAGCCAGGGGTTGATCGGCAGCCCGAAGATGTTGAGGCCGAAGAAGACCAGGAAGAGCTGCATCAGGAGCGGCGTGCCCTGGAAGAGCCGGATGAAGAGCGAGGCGGCGGTGCGGAGCCAGCGGGTGTCCGCGGTCCGGGCGAGCGCGATCAGGAGGCCCCCTATCGCGCCGCCGGCGAAGGCGATCGCGGAGAGCGCGATGGTCCAGCGGATCGCCTCGGCGATGATGAGGATGTCGGAAGGGCCGAAGGGGCGGATCATGACGAACTCCTCAGCGGCTGAGCGGATAGGTGAAGGCGGCCCGCTCGATCGCCGCGAAGAGCGCGGAGAAGGCGACCGAGAGCGCGAGATAGAGCGCGGTGACGACGAGATAGACCTCGAAGCTCGCGAATGTCTGCGATTGCAGGTCGTTGCCGGCCGCGGCCAGGTCGGTCGCCGAGATGACCGAGACGACGCTCGACGTCAGCATCAGATAGATGAACTGGCTCGTCAGCGCCGGATAGACGGTGCGAAGCGCGGGCTTCAGCACGATGTAGCGGAAGATCTGCCCGCGCGAGAGGCCGAGCGCGGTGCCAGCCTCGATCTGGCCGGTCTGGATCGACTCGATGCCCGCGCGGATGATCTCGGTCCCGTAGGCGCCGAAGTTCACCACGAGGGCGATGAGCGCCGCCGTGTTGGGATCGAGCCTGACGCCGATGGTGGGCAGGCCGAAATAGAGAAAGAAGATCTGCACCAGGAAGGGCGTGTTGCGGATCACCTCGACATAGACATCGACGAGGATGCGCAGCGGCCGCGGCCCCGAGGTCTTGGCGACCGCGCAGAGGATCGAGACCACGAGCCCGATCGCCATCGCCATCGCCGAGAGCCGGACGGTGATCCATGCCCCATGCAGGAGCAGGTCGATCCCGGCGAAGACGGGTGCGAAGTTGAAGTCATACATGCGGCGGGCTCCTCCCCTCGTTGCGCGTGGCAGTGTCTCGCTTCGGTCGGCGTGTTGGATTGGTTTGTCTGATTGGTCGGTGATTTAGATCGATCTAAAACGAATCATACCTGCGAGTCAATCCTCGGATGGCCGAGGGGCGGTGGAGTGGCGCGCGACGAGGCGCGTCAGACTCACCACGCGCCGCGCGGCGCGTTCCGGGGCGCCGATCCGGGACAGGAGCAGCCGGGCCGCGTTGTCGCCGATATCGCCCGGGAAGGTGGCGACCGAGGTCAACCGCGGCCGCACCAGTTCAGCCTCGGCGAGATCGTCGAATCCCACGACGGAGAACCCGGGCCCCACCGCGACGCCGAGGTCCGACAGGCCGTTCGCGAGGCCGGCCGCCATGAGATCGTTGAAACAGATGACCGCCGTCGGCCGCGCGGGATGCCGCAGCAGAGCCGGCGCCGACTCCGACGATGCCGCGGGGCCGAGGGGCACGTCGAGACAGATCGGCTCCAGCTCATGTTCGGCCATCGCGGCGCGATACCCCGCGAGCCGCTCGCGATAGGCCGAATGCAGCGGCCCGCCGGCGGCGAAGGCGATGGCCCGGTGCCCGAGTTCGACCAGATGCCGCACGGCCTGGCCCATGCCGCCGGCATAATCCGTGCCAGCGTAATCTCCTTGCTTGTCAGAGACATGGCGCAGGGCCTGCACGAGCGGCAGGTTCCAGCTCTCGGCCCTGGTCAGCAGCGACTCGCGGGATTCGGCGGCCGGGCAGACGATGACGCCATCGACGCCCCGCTCCCGCATCCGCTGCAGGATGGTGTCCTGATTGGCGGGCGACTCTCGGCTGTTGGCGAGCACGACGATCATGCCGGCCTCTTCGAGCGCGTGTTCGATCCCGGCGAGCAGTTCGGTGAAGAAGGGATTGGCCAGCGTCGGGACGAGGACGCCGATCGTGTTGCTCCGCGCGGCGCGCATGCTCGCCGCCCCCATGTTGTAGACGTAACCGAGGTCGGCGATCGCCGCCTCGACCTTGCGGCGGGTATCCTCGGCGACGAGCGGGCTCTTGCGGATCACCAGCGAGGCGGTGGCGCGCGAGACTCCCGCCGCGCGCGCGACATCGAGAAGCGTGATCCGCCCGGCGCGACGATCTTCCGACGGCATCCCGTGACCTCCACATTTTAGATCGTTCTAAAACGGAAGCGGGCATTGATCAAGTCCAAGACGCGCGGCCGGGGGAGGGCCGGCGCCCGTCAGCCCAGCAGCATGCCGAGCAGCGCTCCGCCCGCGAGGACGGGCGCCATGCCGAGACGCGCCACGAAGACGGCGGCGAGCGCGGCGGCGGTGAGCCCGAGCGCCGTCGCGTCGAGCGTCGCGGTATCGGGCAGTTCCAGCCGGACCGGCCCCGCCTCGTAGACCGACACCCGCGCGAAGAGCGTGTGGATCGCGAACCAGACGGCGAGGTTGAGGATGACCCCCACGACCGCGGCCGTCACGGCCCGGAGCGCGCCCGAGAGCGGGACATTGCCGCGCAGCCCCTCGACATAGGGCGCGCCGAGGAAGATCCAGGTGAAGGACGGTGCGAAGGTGACCCAGGTCGCGAGGAGACCGCCGAGCGTGCCCGCGAGAAGCGGCCAGTCCCAGCCGGCCTCGCGGCAGGCAGCGAGAAAGCCCACGAACTGCAGCACCATGATGAGGGGACCGGGCGTCGTTTCCGCGAGGCCGAGCCCATCGACCATCTCGCCAGGCGAGAGCCAGCCGTGGACCTCGACGGCCTGTTGCGCCACATAGGCCAGCACCGCGTAGGCGCCGCCGAAGGTGACGACGGCCATATGCGAGAAGAACAGCCCGATCTCGGTGAAGACCTGCCCCCGGCCCGCGAAGGCGAGCAGGAGTGCCACGGGCGCGAGCCAGAGCGCCAGCGCGACGCAGCCCGCGCGCATGGCCGAGGCCCGTGCTTCCGGCGCGAGCGGCGGGTCCTCGCCGACCTGTCCCGACATCGGCCGGAACGGCGCCCGGCCGAGACGGGCGCCGAGATACCCGAGAAGGCCAGCCGCGAGCACGACCGCCGGGAACGGCGCGCCGAAGGCGAAGAGCGCCACGAAGGCGGCCGCCGCGATCGCGAAGAAGACCGGCGCGCTGAGCGTCCGTTTCCCGAGATGGACGACCGCCCGCAGCACGATTGCGAGCACCGCCGCCTTCAGGCCGTAGAGCGCGCCGGCGACGATGCCGACCTCGCCATAGAGCACATAGATCCAGCTGAGTGCCATCAGGGCGAGGATACCAGGCAGCACGAAGAGCCCGCCCGCGATCAACCCGCCGCGCGGCCCGTGCAGGAGCCAGCCGACATAGGTCGCGAGCTGCTGTGCCTCCGGCCCCGGCAGCAGCATGCAGAAGTTGAGCGCATGAAGAAACCGCTCCTCGGCGATCCAGCGCTTCTCCTCGACGAGAATACGGTGCATCACGGCGATCTGGCCAGCCGGCCCGCCGAAGGAGAGCAGCGCGATCCGGAGCCAGGCGCGCGTCGCCTCGGTGAGCGTCGGTCCGGGCGTGCCTGTCTCGGGCGTGCCCGTCACGATATTCCCGGACATTCCGTGAACTTGCTCCCGGGTCGAATATCCCGGCCCCCTCTTGCACCGGGAGGCGTGCCGAGTCCACGGGGCCCGCCCGCTTCGGGCCGAAGCGAGCCGATCGAAACGGCACCAGAGTGGAACAAACGGCCGGCTGCGTCATTGTATCCCAGTTTGATGGCCGCGCTTGGCAGAACTTCGGTTCCGCTGCTACGCCGATGGGGCGCGTTCACGCGTCGATCGGAAGCGGCGCGCCGCATTCGGCAGTGCCGGGCGACGCCGGTGCATTGAGCCGCATTTGGGAGGTAAGCATGAGCTTTGGGTCAATTCTCGAACAGATGATGCAGAAGGGCGCGAGCCGCGGCAGCGGTCTCGATCAGTTGCTGCGCAACCTCGGCAGCGCGGGTGGAAGCGCCGGCGGAAGCATCCGGGGAGCCGGCGCGGGTTCCGGTGGCGGCCTGGGCGGGCTGCTGAGCCAGCTGGAAGGCGCGCTCCGGGGCGCGGGCGGTCCGGGCGGCACGGGCTCCCGCTCCGGGTCGGGCGGCCTCGGCGACCGGGCCAAGGATTTCTTCGGCAAGGAGCAGGTCGGCGGGCTCAACACCGGGCAGCTCGGCGGCATCGGCGCGATCGCCGGCGCGCTGCTCGGCGGCGGCGCCAAGGGCGCGGTCAAGGGCGGCGCCATGGCAATCCTCGGCACGCTCGCGATCAACGCTATCCGGGCGGCACGGCAGGAGGGCCAGACGCCGGACCAGCCGCGCGCGCTTCAGCATGCGCCCGCGCCGGGACAGCCGGCCGAGCCCGTGGCCGCCGATGCCCCGCCCGCGCCCGAGGAAGTCGCCTCGGTGACCGGGCCGGAGGCCGAGCGGCTCATGCTGATCGCCATGATCTCCGCCGCGAAGGCCGATGGCAGCGTGGACGAGAGCGAGATGCGGGCGATCATCGGCAAGGCCGGCGAGGGCGAGGTGACCGACGAGGAGAAGCTGCTCATCATGTCCGAACTGGCGAAGCCGGTCGACATCGACGCGCTCGCCGCGCAGGTGACGTCTCCGGCGCAGGCAGCGGCGGTCTACGCCGCCTCGCTGCTGACGACGAGCCCGGAGTCGCCGGCGGAGCGGGAGTACCTTGCCAAGCTCGCCAGCGCGCTGAACCTCGATCCGGCCGCCGTCGCCGAACTCGAGAAGACCGCGGGCACCGTCGGCGCCTGACCGAAGGGCCGCGCAGATCCCGTCGCCGTCGCCCGGACGGCGCGGGATCGCAACGGGGAGAACCGCTCGCGACACCAGGGCGATTCCCGGGGCGATCGCCGGAAGCGCGCCCGTGCGAGCGTCGCGCGGGTTGCCGCGCCCGCCGCTCCGTGCTTAGCCTCGGCCATGTCCGATGATCCCGACAGCCCCGCGCGGATCCATGAACGCCTCGGGGCGGAGTTCTTCGATCCCGTGGCCCCGGGGCGCTTCCCGCGCGCCGATCTCCGGTTCCGCAACGACCGCTGGGCGGCGCGGATCGGCCTCGACGGCCTGTCCGACGCGGACTGGACCCGGCATTTCGGTCGTTTCGAGCCACTGCCCGGCAATATGCCGGCGCCGCTCGCNCGACCGCTGGGCGGCGCGGATCGGCCTCGACGGCCTGTCCGACGCGGACTGGACCCGGCATTTCGGTCGTTTCGAGCCACTGCCCGGCAATATGCCGGCGCCGCTCGCGCTGCGCTATCACGGCCACCAGTTCCGGGTCTACAATCCCGACCTCGGCGACGGGCGCGGCTTTCTCTTCGCGCAAGCCCGCGACGCGGTGGACGGCCGGCTGCTCGATCTCGGCACCAAGGGATCAGGCCAGACGCCCTGGAGCCGGGGCGCCGACGGGCGGCTGACGCTGAAGGGCGCGGTCCGCGAGATCCTCGCGACCGAGATGCTCGAGGCGCTCGGCGTCTACACATCCAAGACCTTTTCCGTCGTCGAGACCGGCGAGGCGCTCACGCGCGGCGACGAGCCTTCGCCGACGCGGTCCGCCGTGCTGACCCGACTCAGCCATTCGCATATCCGGATCGGCAGCTTCCAGCGGCTCGCGGCGTTCGAGAACCGGGAGGCGACGCGGCGCTTGGTCGATCACTGCGTCGCGCATTACTGGCCCGAGGCGGCGGGACCGGACCCGGTGGCGGGCCTCTACGACCAGGTGGTCGCCGCCGTCGCCCGGCTCGGCGCCGAATGGTTCGCGGCGGGTTTCGTCCATGGCGTGCTCAACACCGACAACATCAACATCACCGGCGAGAGCTTCGACTACGGCCCGTGGCGGTTCCTCGACCGGTTCGACCCGTCCTTCACCGCCGCCTATTTCGACCAGACCGGCCTCTATTGCTTCGGCCGGCAGCCGGAGGCGCTGATCTGGAATCTGGCGCGGCTCGGCGAGTGCCTGATTCCGGTCGCTTCGCGGGAGGCGATCGAGCCGGTGTTCCACAGCTTCGCCGAACGGTTCCACGCGGCGCTGGAGCGCCAGACCTTCGCGCGCTTCGGCCTCGTTACCCCGGCGACGGCGGAATCGCGGGAGCGGATGCACCGGTTCTGGGGTGCGATGCAGGAGACCCGGCCGCCGTTCCAGCAGGTCTTCTTCGATCTGCTGGGGGCCCGGCCCGAAGGGATCGCCGCGAGCCCGCTGCGCGCGCTTTACGAGACCGCGGCCTGGGCGGAGGTGATCGACGGACTCCGCGACCTCGACCCGGCGCCGGGCCTCGAAGCCGCGCTCGCGATCCGGCCGGAGGCGCCGGAGACCATGGTGATCGAGGAGGTGGAGGCGCTCTGGGCCGCGATCGACGCGGACGACGACTGGCAGCCGCTCCGCGAGAAGATCGACCGCATCCGGGATTTCGGACGGTTCACCGCCGCGCTCGGGCTGCTGCGCGGAGCGAACGGCCGGCCGCGCCACACGCCGATCGGGCCGGATCAGACGAGCCGGTAGACCGCCTCCATCCCCATACCCTCCGGTGCGACCCGCCCGCGGCCCGCGAGATCGATCAGATGCGCCAGCACGGTCCGCGAAGCCGCGCCGCGAAGGCGCGGCTCCAGCCCCCGGTACATCGCCCCGACCAGATCCGCCACGCTCGCCGGACCCTTGGCAAGCACGGCGAGGATCTGCGTCTCCCGCGCCGCGCGATGGGCGAGCATATGGCCGATCAGCCGTGCGGGCCGGGTGACCGGCGCCCCGTGGCCGGGGAAATAGACCGCCTCCGCGCGCTCGCGCAGTTTGCCGAGGCTCGCGCGATAGGCGGCGAGATCGCCGTCCGGGGGCGAGATCACCGTCGTCGACCAGCCCATGACGAGATCACCGGAGAACAGCGCGCCGCTCTCGGCATGGGCGAAGCTCAGATGGTCGGCCGTATGTCCGGGCGTCGCGATCGCGGTGAGCGTGAAGCCTGGGCCCGCGATCACCTCGCCGTCCGAAATCCGCCGGTCGGGCGCGAAGGCGAGATCGAGCCCTTCGCCGCCGCCGATCCCGAGATCCCCCGCGAAACGCGTCACCTGGGCGCCGCGCGCGCCGACCGGGTCGCCATGCGCGAGCACCTCGGCGCCGAGATGCGCGCCCATCGCCGCCGCTCCTTCCGAATGGTCGCGGTGGGCATGGGTCACGATGATGGCCGCGACGGTCTCGCCGGGCTCCAGCGCGCGGGCGACGGCTTCGCGGTGCGCGGCGTCGTCGGGACCGGGGTCGATCACGGCGACCTCTCCCGCGCCCACGATGTAGGTGCGGGTTCCCGTATAGGTCATCGGCCCGGCATTCGGCGCGGTCACGACACGGACACCGGTCGCCAGATGCTCGACCTGGCCGATCATGGGGGCGTGATCACGCTCGAAAGGTTCCTCGGCCAAAGCTCCTCCTTCGTGGCGCGCAGCCACATCCTCGATCCCGCTTGCGCGGGTGCCTCGCGCCGCGTAACGCTCGCCCTCGCGATGAAATGGCCAACCGCCCGCGCCGTCCTGCCACGCAGCCTGTTCGGGCGGGCGCTGACGATCCTACTCGTCCCGATCATCCTCCTGCAACTCGTCGTCGGCCTCGTCTTCTTCCAGCGGCACTACCTGCGGGTGACGGATCAGCTGACGAGCGGTGTGGCGCTCGAGTTGCGCTATGCCATCGACGAGGTCAACCGCGCTCCCGATCTCGCCGAGGCGCGGGCGGCGCTCATCCGGATCTCCGACCCGCTCGAGCTCGACCTGACGCTGCGGCCCGGTGTCGGGGTGACGCCGGGCCTCAGGCGAGAGTTCTTCGACGCGAGCGGCGGGACGCTCGCGGCGACGCTCCGCGAGGATCTGCCCGGGCCGCTCGACATCGACCTCCGCTCCGATCCCGGAATGGGGAGCGTGATCGCGGCGACCGAGAAGGGCGCGCTTCACGCGGCGATCCCGCGCACGCGGCTCTCGGTCTCGAATCCGCACCAGCTTCTGGTGCTGATGATCGCGACCTCGCTGCTCCTGACCGCGATCGCCGTCATTTTCCTGCGCAATCAGGTCCGTCCGATCCGCGCGCTCGCCGAGGCGGCGGAGGCTTTCGGCAAGGGCCGCTCGCTCTCCTTCCGCCCGACCGGCGCGGAGGAGGTGCGCCGCGCCGGCGCCGCCTTCCTCGCCATGCGTTCCCGGATCGAGCGGCAGATCGAGCAGCGGACGCAGATGCTCTCGGGCGTGAGCCACGATCTGCGCACGCCGCTGACCCGGATGCGCCTGACGCTCGCCCTGATGGACGAGAGCGAGGAGGCGCGCGATCTCGCGCTCGACATGGACCAGATGGACCGGATGCTCGGCGAGTTTCTCGCCTTCGCCCGCGGCGACGGGCTTGAGACCGCGACGCCGACCGATCCCTTCGCGCTCGCGGCCGGCGTCGTGGAGGATGCGCGTCGCGCCGGCGCACGGGTCGATTGCGCCGCCGAGAACGAGACGCCGGAGGACGCGCTCGTCGAGATGCGTCCCGTGGCGGTCGCCCGCGCGGTGCAGAACCTCGTCGGAAACGCAGCGCGCCACGGCAGCCGCGTCGCGCTGATGGTCCGGCTCCGGCCGAAGGTGCTCGACTTCATCGTCGAGGACGACGGACCGGGCATCCCGCCGGAAGACCGCGCCCGCGCGCTTTCCCCCTTCACCCGGCTCGACGCGGCGCGCAACCAGGACGCGGCCGGCGGCAATGTCGGGCTCGGCCTCTCGATCGCGCTCGATGTCGCGCGCAGCCACGGCGGCAATCTCGATCTCGCCGGGAGCGAGGATCTCGGCGGCCTGCGCGCCACGCTCAGGATTCCGCGCTGAGGCGTGCATCGGCCGCGCGGCGGTGCTAAGAGCCCGCCGGAACGATCCTGCCAAGATGCCCATGATCCGTGGAGCCCACATGTCCCGCCTCGCCCTGCTGTTCGATCTCGACGGCACCCTTCTCCACAGCGACCCGCTGCACCACGCCGCCTTCGTCTCGGTCTTCGCGGAACGCGGCCGCGACCTCGACATCGAGGAATACAATACCCGCATCCTCGGAAGGCCGAACGCCGATGTCATGGCCGACTACTTCCCGGGCGAGGAGGCGCGGCACGTCGAGATCGCGGATCTGAAGGAAGCCCGGTTCCGCGACATCCTGGGCGCGAGCGCCGATCCGACGCCGGGCATCCACGCGCTCCTCGACTGGGCGGAGCGCGAGGGGGCGGGGACCGCGGTCGTGACCAATGCGCCGCGGCTGAACGTCGAGGCGATGCTCGCCGCCGCCGGGCTCGCCGAACGGCTGACGCTTCTCGTGATCGGCGAGGAATGCCCGCGGCCGAAGCCCGATCCGCTGCCCTACCGGATGGCGATGGAGCAGTTGGGCGCGACGCCCGCGACCTCCGTCGCCTTCGAGGACAGCCCCTCAGGTCTGCGCGCGGCACGCGCCGCCGGGACCCATGTCTTCGGACTGACGAGCAGCCTGACGCCCGAGCGGCTTCGCGACGCCGGCGCGCATGAGACGATCGCCGATTTCAACGCCCCGGAGATCCGCGCCTATCTCGACACGCTCAAGGCCCGACAGGGCTGAATGGCGAAGGGCCGCCGCGCACCCCGGTTCGGCTCCGGACCCGGCACCGTGTCCGACATCGGGCCCGACGAGCAGGGTGGCCCCGGGTCCGGCTCCGGGACCGATTACCGGCAAGACTCGCCGCGCCTGCCCTGGAGGGAGATCGCAGGCGGGATCGAACTCGCGGTGAGGCTCACCCCGAAGGCGGGCCGCGCGGCGATCGAAGGCGTGGGTGAGGCGGATGGCCAACCGGCCCTGCTGGTGCGCGTCGCGGCCCCGCCCGTCGATGGCGCCGCCAACGCGGCGCTGATCGAGCTGCTCGCGAAAACGCTGCGGATACCTCGCTCGGGGATCGAAGTGATCGCTGGCGAACGTGCGCGTATGAAACGGCTCCGCCTGCTCGGCCCCGACCGCGCCGAGCGGCTCGCCGCTCTGCTGGAGGCAAGCTGAGTGTGCCCACCGCGCGCGGCGCCTCGGCACGTCTTGACCGGCGCCCGGTTTGCCATTACGCACCGAACTTGGCGCGGGTGTAGCTCAATGGTAGAGCTTTTGCTTCCCAAGCAAGTGACGAGGGTTCGATTCCCTTCACCCGCTCCAAATGTTCCATGTTTTATAAAGCAGTTACAATGGTTTGGGAGTCGCCTGGTTTTTCGGCCGCCGGCCGACCCCGGGGGTCACTCGAATCCCGAGTTCGTGGCATGGATGTGAGTGCATTTGGCAGAACCGCTTGACTGATGCGCCGATTTCATCGGCGGACTTTACCCATCGGTATGGTTCTGGATTTTCATTGTGGGCCTCGATGAAGGCGGCGACATCGGCCTCCAGTTCGGCGATCGGGCGGTGGGCGGTCTCAACCGGCGTCGCAACATCTGAGCTTTGCGCGGCGATGAGATACGCGTCCAGTGCCTCGGATGGCGAACGCCCGCCGAGGCCGGGCTCACACCGAGGCGGTATGAATCCGGCGAAATCAGCCGGAATGGCCGCGTCTCGAAGCGCGGCGATCGTTTCGCACGAAAATGCCTGTTCGAAGCCGCGAATGCCATCTAC
>NZ_JBKQWU010000034.1:0-38025 GCF_047275745.1 Amaricoccus sp. W119
GCGGTCAATCAGTTCGCCATCATGTTCGAGGATCGCTTCAAGCCCATCCAGGGCTGAACGCGGTCAGGCTGGGACCGGACCGGCGGCCAGATACACAGAGCTTCTGACACTCCCTATCCCGAGGAAACGTAGGCTGGCTTGATGACCCTCCGCATCGCCGACACCTTCACCGCCGCGCTCACGCGCCTAACCGCGCAGGAGCAGGCGGCGGCGAAGCAGGCCGCCTTCGATCTCCAGGTCGATCCCAGCGCGCCGGGCCTCTCGCTCCACCGCGTCGACCGCTCGCGCGACCGGGACTTCTGGACCGCCCGCGTGACCCGCGACCTCCGGATCGTGCTGCACAGGCGCGGCCCCGACACGCTGCTCGCCTGGGTCGGCCATCACGACGACGCCTATGACTGGGCCGAGCGGCGGCGGCTCGAGGTCCATCCCACCACCGGCGCCGCGCAGCTGGTCGAGGTCCGGGAGCGGGTCGAGGAGATCCGCGTGCACGCCACGCCGTCCACCCCCGCCGCCGTCCCGCCGCCCGCGCTCTTCGCCCGGACGCCCGAGGAGACGCTGCTGCGCTGCGGCGTCCCCCCGGACTGGCTCGCCGACGTCCGGGCGGCGACCGACGACACGCTCTTCGACCTGACGGACCACCTGCCGGCCGAGGCCATGGAGGCGCTCCTGAACCTCGCGGTCGGCATCGAGCCCGGCACCCCAGCGCCGCCCACCGACCCCTTCGCCCATCCCGACGCGCAGCGCCGCTTCCGGCTGCTGGTGGACGAGGAGGAGCTCCGCCGCGCGCTTGACGCGCCCTGGGAGCGGTGGACCATCTTCCTCCATCCCGCGCAGCGCGAATTCGTCGCCCGCGACTTCGCAGGCCCCGCGCGCGTCACGGGCAGCGCGGGCACGGGCAAGACCGTGGTGGCGCTCCACCGGGCCGTGCGCCTTGCCCGCGACGATCCCTCGGCCCGCGTCCTGCTCACCACCTACAACGCGCTCCTCGCCGAGGGCCTGCGCCGCAAGCTCGCGCTGCTCGGCGCGCCGCCAAACCTCACGGCGAGCGATCTCCGCGCCGTCGCGCTGGCCGAGCACGAGCGCCTGCTCGGCCCGGTCCGGATGGCGACCGAGGCCGAGGTCCACGAGGTCCTGGCGAGCGCCGCCGAGAGCCAGCCGGTGGACCCGGGCTTCCTGCGCGACGAGTGGCGCCTGGTCGTCGATGCCCGCGACGTGCGCGACCCGGCCATCTACCGCGACCTGCCCCGCCACGGCCGCAAGACGCGCCTCACCGGGGACCGCCGCGAGGCGCTCTGGGCCATCTTCGACCGGGTCAGGGGCCTGCTCGCCGAGCGCGGCCTGAAGACCTACGCCGGCGCCCTGCACGACACGGCGCACGCGCTCGCCGATGCCAGCGCGCCGCCCTTCGACCACATCATCGTGGACGAGGCGCAGGACCTGAGCCTCGCCGAACTCCGCTTTCTGCGCGCGGCCTGCGCGCGCGAGGCCAATGGCCTCTTCTTCGCCGGCGACATTGGCCAGCGCATCTTCCGCCCTGCTTTCGCCTGGTCCGCCGAGGGCGTGGAGATTCGGGGGCGCTCGCGCAGCCTCAAGGTCAACTACCGCACCTCGCACCAGATCCGCCGCCGGTCCGACCACCTGCTCCCCGCCCGCCTTCTGGAGCTCAACGGCGGCGAGGAGGACCGGACCGGGGTCCAGTCGGTCTTCGAGGGACCCTCGCCGTCCATCCAGGCCTTCCGGAGCGCGGCGGAGGAGGCCTCGGCGGTGGCGCGCTGGATCGGGGAGGCCATCGACGCGGGCATCGCGCCGGAGGAGATCGGCGTCCTTGTCCGATCGCTGGACGAACTCGACCGGGCGCTGGAGGCCACGCGGCTGGCCGGGCGGCCCGGCGAAAAGCTCGTCGGCCGCGCCGCGCCCGCCCCGGGCCTGATCGCGCTGGCGCCCATGCATCTCGCGAAGGGTCTCGAGTTCCGCGCGGTCGCCGTCATGGCCTGCGACGCCGGCGTCATCCCGTCCGAGGCGCGGCTCCTGGAGGCGAACGACGAGCGGGCGCTGGAGGAAGTCTATGCGACCGAGCGCCACCTCCTCTACGTCGCCTGCACCCGCGCCCGGGAGCGCCTGATGGTGTCAGGGGTGACGCCGGTGTCGGAATACCTGGAGGACCTGCTCGACGAAGGGCCCGCCTGACCAGCCGCTTGGGGTTGGAGCGCGCGCTTGGAGACTGGGTCCGCAGCTGGGGACTTCAATGTACTGGCCTTTCTTGGCGCTGATGGGATGAAGGCGTGGTCTGCTGCGCGAGACGCCAGTACTCTGGACGCGCCGGAGCCTGTGATCAAATGGTTCGACCGGCGAACCAGATCAGATCGATCTCAAGCGGCCCGAGTCATATCAAGGTCAACGGGAAAGTCAGCCAAATCCCGCAGGGGGAATAATTGGGGGAAGTGAAAACTGCTGCGCCGAATTTGATATTCAAATCAATTGATTATTGATGGGTATGGCGGAGAGACAGGGATTCGAACCCTGGGTGGGGTCACCCCCACAACGGTTTTCGAGACCGCCCCGTTCGACCACTCCGGCATCTCTCCACGCGGGGTGCACGGATAAGCATCTTGTCGGGGGACCGCAAGAGATATCTTCGCGGCCGCGCGCCTCGCGTTGAATGGAGCCGAGGGCGAGGTCCCCGACACGAGGAGGCGCCGCGGACCCCGCATTGCATCAACCGCGAGTTGCCGGACGTCCTACCGCCTCTCGGCTATGGGTTTCGGGACGGAGCAGGTCGAGGAAGTCGCGCTGAGCCCGGGTCGGGAGCCAGTCCGCGCGCAGCGTCAGGCCGATCGGCCGCGCGGTGCCCGGCATCGCGAACGGAAGGATCGTCATCGCCCCGCGCCCGGCCTCGACCAGCGCCTGGAGCCGGGAGGCGCAGCCGAGGTGGTCGCTCGATCCGAGGAGCTCGCGCATCAGGATCACCGAGCCGGATTCCACGATGCTCGCCGGTGCCGGCCCGCCTTCGAAGAGCCGGTCGAAATGACGCCGGGTCGGCGTCTCGGACCGCGCGACGATCCAGGGGTAGCGGGCGAGTTCCGCCGTCGTGATCGCGGTGGCGGCGGCGAGCGGGTGGTCCCGGCCGGCAACGAGGACGAGATCGTCGCGGAAGAGCTCGCGCTGCTCGACATCCGCGACCGGCGCGGGATCGCGCAGCGCGCCGATCAGCATGTCGATCTCGCCGCGCCTCAGGCCGGTGAGGAGCTCGTCGTAGGGGCCGTCGTGGATCAGGATCGGCAGCGTCGGGCGGACCCGGCGAAAGCGCGCGATCGCCCGGGGAAGCACGCTGGAGCGCGAGAGCGGCATGGCGCCGACGACGATCCGGCCGACCTCCCTGCCCCCGAGCTCGGCGAGGTCGGCCGCCGCCTGATCGAGTTCCGCGAAGGCGAGCCGGGCGGCCCGCGCGAGCGCCCGCGCGGGACGGGTGGCGAGCATGCCCCGGGGCGAACGCTCGAAGAGCGACCGCCCCGCCTCGTGCTCGATCTGGGTCACGGCGCGGTGCACGGTCGGTTGGGCGATGCCGAGCCGGCGGGCGGCGAGGGTCGAGTTCTCGGTCTCGCGCAATGCGATCAGCGCCTCGAGCTGCGAGGCGGTCGCGGTCAGCCGGAGCCGCGGCGCCACGGCGTCGAGCGCGGGATCGAGCAGGGCGAAGGCGCGCCGGACGCGATGGGCCAGCGCCGCGCCCGCCTCGGTCGGGAACAGGCCCCGGGGCGTACGGTCGAAGAGTCGGGCCTCCGCCGCGCGTTCGAGCTTGGCGACGGCCTGGGTCACCGCCGGCTGCGAGACGAGGCCGATCTCGGCGGCCCTGGTGATCGAGCCGTGATCGGCCACGGCGAGAAAGACGCGCAGGTGGCGGAGGTTGGGTTTCATGGGGTCGAACTTCACCGGCTTCCGTCAACCGCGCGCCACGAGCACGTGGTCGGCGCGCGTCCCGAAATCATCCTCGCCGCCCGGGAGTTTCAGCCCGCCGATCTCGTCCTGCCAGAGCGCGGTCGCCGCGGCCAGCCGATCCGGCATTCCGAGATCGCGCAGGGTCGCGGCCACCTCGCGCATCTCCGCGGCGCGCCGGATGCCGTGGACCATCATGCGCTCGAGATTATAGGCCGCCCGCGCCTCCCAGCCGGATGCGGGATCGGAGGCATCGAGCGAGGCGAGCACCGCGCCATCCACCCCCGCCTTCCGCGCCGCGAGCAGGCATTCCGCCGTCAGCGCCTCGATGCCCTTCACCATGACCGAGCGCAGCATCTTGATCGTCGAGGCATGCCCCACCCTCTCCCCCGCGATCCCGGGTTTCATGCCCAGCGCCCGAAGCCGGTCCGCCGCCTCCGGGGCCGCCGGGCCCGCCAGAAGGACCGCGGTCAGATGCCGCTTCGGATAGACCGGCGCCATGATCGCCATGTCCACATAGCGCCCGCCCGCGGCTTCGATCTCGGCCGCGGCCGCGCGTTTCGTTTCCGGCGCGCAGGAATTGCCATCGATCCAGAGCGCGCCGGCGGGCAGATGCCGCGCACCCGCCCGAGCCGCCGCCAGCGCCTGATCCGCCGTGACGAGGCAGAGCGCGACATCGGTTGCGTCCAGCGCACCGGCGAGGTCGGGACCACCGGCGAGCCCGGCGGCGGCGCGGCGGCTCGCCATCGCGGCCGACTCCGCCGGGTCGAGCGACTTGATGTCGAAGGCCCGGACACGGCCGGTTCCGCCAAGCCCCCAGCCGGAGAGGAACGCTCCCGCCGCCTCGCCAAAGCCGATAAACGTGATGCGCGTAGCGTCCCCGGCCATTCGCCTGTCTCCATCCTGACTGTTTCCTGGGTCGAACTCTGCCCGCGTCACGGGCGCCTGCCAAGTCGCGATAGCCAGAACTTATGGAACCGGACATGGTTCCAATTTGGTTTCCAACCGGATTGGCGCGACATAACCGGAAACCGAACACGCAGCCGGAGGAAGCCCGAATGGCCGATGACAAGACCGCCCCCAACTCAGCGCCGAAGACCGCTCTCGTGATCAGCGCCCATGCCGCCGACTTCGTCTGGCGCTGCGGCGGCGCGATCGCGCTGCATGCCTCCAGGGGCTATCGGGTGACGGTGCTCTGCCTGTCCTTCGGCGAGCGCGGCGAGAGCGCGAAGCTCTGGCGCGAGCCGGGCATGACGCTCGAACAGGTGAAGGCGGCGCGGCGCGCGGAATCCGAGAAGGCGGCGGAGGCCCTCGGGGTGCATGATCTCATCTGCCTCGATCTCGGCGACTATCCGCTGCATCTGACGCAGGACGACAAGTATCGGGTGGTCGATGTCATCCGGGCGGTGCAGCCTTCCTTCATGCTCAGCCACTCGGCCTACGACCCCTACAACACCGACCACATGTATGCGACGCAGATCGCGCTCGAGACCCGGATGATCGCCCAGGCCTGGGGTCACAATCCCGGACAGAAGGTGCTGGGCTCACCGCAGCTCTATCTCTTCGAGCCGCACCAGACCGAGCAGATGGGCTGGAAGCCCGACACCTTCCTCGACGTCACCCCCGTCTGGGACAGGAAGCGCGCCGCGATCGAATGCATGGCGGGTCAGGAACACCTCTGGGAATACTACACCCGCGTCGCCGAGAACCGCGCCAACCACTTCATGCGCAATTCGGGTGGCCAGTCCGGCGGGCGCAAGGCGAAATACGCCGAGGGGTTCCAGTCCGTCTTCCCCCGCACCGTCGACGAACTCTGAGGCCCGCCCGGGCCGGCCATCCCCGCGCAAGGAAGCATGCGATCATGAGCCATTCGATCAGGACCACCAGCGGCGCCGCCGCGCTGCTCGCCTCGGCCGCGCTCCTGCCCACGGCGGTGTCGGCGGCTGGCGCCTTCGACGCGGAGCTGGCCTTCGACCCGACCGGCCACGAGACGATGACCGTCCGGCTCGACGGCGAAGAGGTCGAGGTCCGGCGCTACGAGATCGTCTATGCCGGCAAGCCGGTCGAGATGGCGGCGGTCCAACCGTCCCGCGGCGTTCCGCCGAACGGCGCGCCGGATAGCGGCGAGGGCCGGCCGCTCGCTGATCCGCTCTCGATGCAGAAGATGATCGTCTACGTGCCAGAGGCGGCCTACGAGAGCGAGGACGCCGCGATCATCCTGCATGTCGACAACAGCGGCTGGTTCGCGAGCCCGGTCAGCGAACGGCTCGAGGCGGGCGCCGATTATTCCTCCTCCAGCGACGACGATCCCTACGGCCGCGCGCTCGCCGAAGGCTATGTCATCGTCTCCGCCGGCACCCGGAGCCGGAGCGCGCTGGCGGCGGACGGGAACTACCGCGGCAAGGCGCCCGCGCCGGTCGTCGATGCCAAGGCGGCGATCCGCTACCTGCGGCTCAACGACGCCGCGATGCCCGGCTCCGCCGAGCGCATCGTGATCACCGGCATCTCGGGCGGGGGCGCGCTCTCGGCCGCGGTCGCCGCGAGCGGGAACAGCCCGGACTACTACCCGCTCCTCGCCGAGATCGGCGCCGCCGGGATCGACGCCGAGGGCGGGAGCACGCTCGCCGACGATGTCTTCGCGACCATCGCCTATTGCCCGATCACCGACCTCGGCCATGCCGACGCGGCCTATGAGTGGCAGTTCAACGCGGTCCGTGACGAGGCCAACACGACGCAGGGGATGTATCCGGAGACGGCGCGCGGGGGTTCGGCGAAGCTCGCCGCGGAATACGGGCCCTATCTCGAAACGCTGGGTCTGCTCCTTCCCGATGGCCGGAGGCTCAACGGCGAGACGATGCGCGACGCGATCGTCGCGGCGATCGTGGCGGAGACCGAGGACGTGCTGGCCGAGGGGGGCGAAGTTCCGGCCATCGGCGCGGATTTCACCCTCGTCGGCCGCGACGGCTCGACGACGGCGTTGCCGAACGACTGGCTGACCGTCGAGAACGGCGCGGTCGATGTGGATTACGAGGCGTTCCTGCGTTTCGTCGCCTCGGCGACGCCGCTCAAGATCGTGCCCGCCTTCGATGCGACGGCCAATACCGGCAACGAGGGGCTCAGGGGCGAGAATTCGCTCTTCGGCGGCGCGGATCTGCCTTACGCCAATTTCACCCGGTATGGCTGGGACGGCAACGAGGTCGCGGGCGACGGCTCGGGGCCGGACGATACCGGCATGATCTGGGACGAACTGGTCGCCTCGGAGGCGCCGGCGATCCCGGAGCAGATCCGGATGCTCAACCCCCTCGCCTATCTCGGCACCGAGGCCGACAGCGCGCCGCACTGGTACATCCGGCACGGCATGGTCGATCGCGACACCGCCTTCGCGGTCGGGATCGCGCTCCATCACGCGGTCATGGCCGACCCCTCGGTCGGGGACGTCAGTTTCGAGCTGGCGTGGCTTCGGCCGCACATGGGGAACTACGACGTGCGCGAAGCCTACGACTGGCTCGCCCGGGCCCTGGAAAGCCGGGCGGACGGGGCCGGCGAATAGGCCCGAAGGCCGCCCGCGCCGCCGCCCGGACCCGGAACAACCGAAACGACAAGGAAGAAATCATGGCCCAGCCGACCAATCCCAGCATGGACCTCGCCCATCTCGGCCATGTCGAGATGCTGACCGACCGCTTCGACGAGAGCCTCGACTTCTTCACCCGCGTCTACGGGCTTAAGCTCTCGGCGATCGAGGGCGACAGCGCCTATCTGCGCGCCTGGGACGACTATGAGTTCCATTCGCTGAAGCTCACGAAGGCCGAGACGACCGGCGTCGGCCATATCGGCTACCGCGCCGCGAGCCCGGAGGCGCTGGAGCGGCGGGTGAAGGCGATCGAGGCCTCCGGCTACAGGACGCACGGCTGGGTGGACGGCGATCTCGGTCACGGCCGCGCCTTCCGCTTCGAGGACCCGTTCGGGCACGTCTTCGAGATCTATTATGACACCGTCTGGTACGAGGCCCGGGACGAAGCCGAGCGCGCCGCGCTCAAGAACACCGCCTCCGCCTTCTCCGGCGCCGCGCCGCGCCGGATCGACCACCTGAACCTGCTCTCCTCCGACGTGACCGAGTTCCGCCGCTTCATGGAGACCTGCCTCGGATCGCGGGTGACCGAGCTGATCCAGCTCGACAACGGCCGGATCGGCGGCTGCTGGTTCACGGTCAACAACAAGACCTATGACCTCGCCTGCACCGAGGAGCATGGCGGTGGCCCCATTGTCTCGGGCGGGGGACGGCTGCACCACGTCACCTACGCCACCGACCAGCGCGAGGACATCCTGCGCGCCGCCGACATCTTCCTCCAGAACGGCGTGCATATCGAGACCGGGCCGCACAAGCACGCGGTGCAGGGGACGTTCTTCCTCTATGTCTGGGAGCCCGCCGGCAATCGTGTAGAGCTTGCCAACGCCGGGGCCCGGCTGATTCTCGCGCCCGACTGGGAGCCCGTGGTCTGGACGCAGGACGACCGCAAGAAGGGGCAGGCCTGGGGGCTCAAGACCATCGAGTCCTTCCACACCCACGGCACACCGCCTGTGAAAGCCCCGTAGGGTGGGTGAATCACCCACCCTACCCCTCCATCACCTCTCAGTCCGGGAGCGCCCCCATGCCCGTCGTCGTGCAGAACATCGCCCGCGCCGATGAGGCCGTCATCGACGGTCTCGCGAAACACGGCGTCGCCACCGTCCATGAGGCGCAGGGGCGGCGCGGCTGCCTCGCCGCCTACATGCGCCCGATCTACGCCGGCGCCCGCGTCGCCGGCTCGGCCGTCACCATCTCGGCGCCGCCGGGCGACAACTGGATGGTGCATGTCGCGATCGAGCAGTTGAGGGAAGGTGACATCCTCGTCCTCGCCCCGACCAGCCCCTGCGACAACGGCTATTTCGGCGACCTGCTCGCCACCTCGGCCCTGGCGCGCGGCTGTCGCGGCCTCGTCATCGACGCGGGCGTGCGCGACGTGCGCGACCTGACGGAGATGGGCTTCCCGGTCTGGTCGAAGGCCGTCTCCGCGCAGGGCACGGTCAAGGAGACGCTGGGCTCGGTCAATGTCCCCGTCGTCTGCGCCGGCGCGGCGATCGAGGCGGGCGACGTCATCATCGCCGATGACGACGGCGTCGTCGTGGTGAAGCGCGCGGAAGCCGCCGATGTCCTCGCCGCCGCCGAGAAGCGCACCGGGAACGAGGAGGCGAAACGCCAGAAGCTCGCATCGGGCGTGCTCGGCCTTGACCTCTACGACATGCGCCCGCGCCTCGCCGAGAAGGGCCTGAAATATGTCTGACGCGGAGCGGGACGGCGTTCCCTGCCTCTGGATGCGCGGCGGCACGTCGAAAGGGGCGTATTTCCTCAGCCAGGACCTGCCCGCCGATCCGGGCGCGCGCGACGCGCTGCTGCTACGGATCATGGGCTCGCCCGATCCGCGGCAGATCGACGGCATTGGCGGCGCCGACCCGCTGACCTCCAAGGTGGCGGTGCTGTCGCCCTCGAGCCGGGCCGACGCCGATGTCGATTACCTGTTCCTGCAGGTCTTCGTCGACCGGCCCGTCGTCACCGACGCTCAGCCCTGCGGCAACATCCTCGCGGGCGTCGGCCCCGCCGCCATCGAGCGCGGCCTCGTGCCGGTGGCTGGCGGAACGACTCCCGTCCGCATCCACATGCTCAACACCGGCGAGGTCGCGACGGCGAAGGTCGAGACCCCGGACGGCCGCGTGACCTACGCGGGCGAGACCGCCATCGACGGCGTGCCCGGCACAGCCGCCGCGATACCGCTCATGTTCGAGAACATCGCGGGCTCCATGACCGGCGCGCTCCTGCCCACCGGCAACGCGGTGGACATGATCGGCGGCGTCGCCTGCACGCTCATCGACAACGGCATGCCCTGCGTCGTCCTCGCAGCCGCCGACCTGGGCATCACCGGCGCCGAGACCCGTGAGGAGCTCGAAGCCAACGCCGGCCTCAAGGCGCGGCTGGAGGCGATCCGCCTCGAAGCGGGTCCCCTGATGAACCTCGGCGACGTGACGGAGAAGTCGGTCCCGAAGATGACGCTGGTCTCCGCCCCCGGGGCCGGCGGCGTCATCGCGACGCGCAGCTTCATCCCGCACCGGGTCCATGCCTCGATCGGCGTCCTCGCCGCCGTCACCGCCGCCACCGCCTGCCTCCAGAAGGGCGGCCCGGCCGCCGCGCTGGCATCGCTCCCCGGGGATGGACGCTTCCTCGTCGAACATCCGACCGGCGCGGCCGAGGTCTTCCTCGACCTCGCCCCCGACGGGACGCTCCGGGGCGCGGGCACGGTCCGGACCGCCCGCAAGCTCCTCGACGGCCGCGTCTTTCCGGGCCCTCGCCGCTGAGCCGCGCGGCGGGCATCGCCCGGGCGGGTCCGAATTGTCGCATCCGGGGCTTCTTCTTTCCGGGGCGCGGTGGCACAGTCGGCCACCGCCAGAGGTCGGCGGCGAGGGAAAGCGGAGGCATGATGCGCGGCAATTCACTCAACCGCGAAGCGCGCGCGGGAATCTGAGCCCATGGCAGAAGAAACAGGTCAAGCCGCGGAGGCGGCCTCCCACGCCGCCGAGGCGGCCGCGCATGGCGTCGACATATTTCCGATCATCATCCTGCTCGCCGCCGCGGTGATCGCGGTCCCGCTCTTCAAGCGCGTGGGACTTGGCTCCGTGCTGGGCTACCTCGCCGCGGGCCTCGTGATCGGCCCGTTCGGCATCGGCCTCTTCGACGACCCGGAGACCATCATCCAGGTGGCGGAACTCGGCGTCGTCATGTTCCTCTTCATCATCGGCCTCGAGATGCAGCCGTCGCGGCTCTGGTCGATGCGGGGCGAGATCTTCGGGATTGGTCTCACGCAGGTCGGGCTCTGCATGCTGATGCTCTGGACCGTCGGCCTGTCGCTCGGCTATTCGGTCGAGGCATCGCTGATTTCCGGCACCGGATTCGTCCTCACCTCGACGGCGATCGTGATGCAGATGCTGCGGGAGCGTCGCCAGCTCAACCAGCCGCCGGGGCGGCGCATCGTCTCGATCCTGCTGCTCGAAGACCTCGCCATCGTGCCTCTGCTCGCGATGGTCGCCTTTCTCGCCCCGGGTGGCGAGGAGACGACGCTCGGCGCCCGGCTCGTCTCGGTCCTGATCGGTCTCGCCGCGATCGGCGGGCTGATCATCGCAGGCCGTTACCTGCTCGATCCCCTGTTCCGGCTTCTCGCCCGCGCGGACGCGCGCGAGGTCATGACGGCGGCGGCGCTTCTCGTCGTGCTGGGCGCGGCCTATGCGATGCAGCTCGCTGGCCTCTCGATGGCGATGGGCGCGTTCCTCGCGGGCGTCCTGCTCTCCGAATCGACCTTCCGGCACCAGCTGGAAGCGGATGTCGAACCCTTCCGCGGCCTGCTTCTCGGGCTCTTCTTCCTCGGCGTCGGCATGGCCCTCAACCTCGGCATAATCGCCGACAACCTCGGGCTGATCGCGATCTCGGTCGTCGGTTTCATGGTGCTGAAGCTGATCGGCATCTATGTCGTGGCCCGGCTTTACCGCGCCTCCCATCCGGAAGCGGTGGAACGAGCCGTCCTGATGGCCCAGGGCGGCGAATTCGCCTTCGTCCTCTACGCGACGGCGACCTCCGCCGGAATCCTCGGACCGACCGAGAACGCGCTCCTGACGGCGATCATCATCATCTCGATGGCACTCACGCCGCTCATGATCATCCTGCACGACCGCTACGCGCCGAAGCGCGAGGCCGCGGAGTCGATGGAAGGGGTCGAGGTCGCGGACGGGCTGACCGGATCGGTGCTCCTGATCGGCTTCGGCCGCTTCGGCCAGATCGCGAGCCAGCCGCTGCTCAACCAGGGCGTGGAGGTCTCGATCATCGAGACCGATACCGAGATGATCCAGGCGGCCGAGACCTTCGGGTTGAAGGTCTACTACGGCGACGGCTGCCGGCTCGACATTCTCCATGCCGCCGGCGCGGCCGAGGCGCAGCTCATCATCTACGCCGCCGACGACCGCGAAGGCGCGATCAAGGTCACCGAACTGGTGCGCGCGGAATTTCCGATGACGCCGGTCCTCGTGCGGTCCTTCGACCGCGAGCATGCGATCGAGGTCGCGCACGCGGGCGCGGACTGGCAGGTCCGGGAACTGTTCTACTCCGCGCTTCAGGCCGGCGGGGAAGCGCTGCGGCGGCTCGGCTTCGACGAGGATACGGTGGCCGACTCGGTGGCCGACTGCGAACGCCGCGATGCCGAGCGGACCCAGACGGAACTCGTCGGCGGCCTCTACGCCGGCGCCGGATACGTTCGCGGCAACATGCCGGGCCGCGGGTCGGACAACACGCCGGGGGACGCGGACCCCGCCTGAATGGGACGGGCCTGAGCCGGACGGAGCGCCGCCCGCCTCAACCGAAGAGCGGCGCCGGGTAGGCAACCTCGACGAGCGACAGCCCGTCGGGCGGGCAGACCGGGCCGCAGGCGCTCCGGTCGCGCGTCGCGAGCGCCTCGGCGACCCGTTCCGGTCGCCAGGCGCCGGTTCCGACGCGCTCCAGCGTACCGACGATGCCACGCACCTGATTGTGCAGGAACGAGCGGGCGCGGAGATGGAACCGGACCTCGCGCCCGCCGGGATAGGGCAGATCCTCGATCGCGATCTCGTCCAGCGTCCGGACCGGGCTCGCCGCCTGGCAGATCGAGGAGCGGAAGGTCGTGAAATCATGCCGCCCTACGAGATGCGCCGCCGCCTCCCGCATCGCCGCCACGTCGAGCGGATGGTTGACGCGCCAGGCAAAGCCCCGGTCCTCGGTCAGTGGCGCGCGGCGCGCGATGAGGCGGAAACGGTAGCGCCGCTCTATCGCGTCGAACCGCGCGTGGAACGCGGGCGGCACCTCGGCCACCGCCGTCACCGCGACGGGGTTGGGCCGCAGATGCGCGTTCAGCGCCTCTGAGAGCCGGAACGCGTCCCAGGCCCGGGGCAGGTCGATATGCGCCACCTGCCCCAGCGCGTGCACGCCCGCGTCGGTGCGCCCCGCCCCGAAGACCGCCGCGCCGCCGGGCGAAATCCGGCCGACCGCCGCCTCCAGCGCGCCCTGCACGCTCGGCTGGTCGGCCTGACGCTGCCAGCCCGCGAAGGGACGGCCGTCGTATTCGATCCTGAGGGCGTAGCGTGGCATGGGCCGCCCCTACCCCGCGCCGCCCGTGTTGCCAAGCCCGCCCTGCCAGGGCGACCGCCAGCCTCGGCCCCCCGGGCGGCCGGATGCCGCGAGCCCGCCCGGCTTGCCGCGGGCTGGCGGAGACACTACGTCTCAAGGCCTGACCCAGCAGCCGAAGGACGCGCCGGTGCTTTCCCGAATGACCAGCAGCATCGCGCGGACCATCGACGACGCGGTCACCGAGACCGCGGCCCTCTTCCTCGATCCGGTGATCCGGCTTGGCGTGACCGGGCTCAGCCGCGCGGGCAAGACGGTCTTCATCACCTCGCTCGTCGCCAATCTCCTGAACCGGGGCCGGATGCCGCAGCTCAAGGCCGAGGCGGAAGGGCGGATCATCGCTGCCTATCTCCAGCCGCAGCCGGACCATTCGATCGCGCGCTTCGCCTATGAGGATCATCTCGCGGCGCTCATGGGGCCGGAGCCGCGCTGGCCGGAAAGCACACGCTCGATCTCGACGCTCCGGCTCTCACTCAAGGTGAAGCCCTCGGGGTTCCTGACCGGGCTGACCGGACCCAAGACGGTGCATCTCGACATCGTCGATTACCCCGGGGAATGGCTGCTCGACCTGCCGCTGATGGAGCAGGACTACGAGACCTGGTCGGCGGCGGCGCTCAATATCGCCCGCGGACCGGGCCGGGTCGAATTCGCCGCGCCCTGGCTCGCGCTCCTCGACGAGACCGACCCGGCGGCGCCGCTCGACGAGATCAAGGCGCGCGATCTCGCGGCGCGGTTCACCGAATACCTCGCCGCCTCGCGCGCCTCGGGCCTTTCGAGCGTGGCGCCCGGGCGCTTCCTGATGCCGGGCGATCTCGAAGGCTCGCCCGCGCTGACCTTCTCGCCACTGCCGAAGCCCGAGAAGGCGCGGTCCGGTACGCTCTGGCGGACCTTCGCGACGCGCTACGAGGCCTACAAGCGGCTGGTCGTCGGGCCGTTCTTCCGCAACCATTTCGCCCGGCTCGACCGCCAGATCGTGCTCATAGACGCGCTCGGCGCGATCCATGACGGGCCGCGCGCGCTCGAGGATCTGCGAACCGCGATGGCGGAGATCCTGACGGCCTTCCGGCCCGGCCAGAGTTCCTGGCTCGCGCCGCTGCTCGGCCGGCGCATCGACCGCATTCTCTTCGCGGCGACCAAGGCCGACTACCTGCACCACGACCAGCACGGCGCCCTGACCGCGATCACCGAGGCGCTGGTCTCGGAGGCGCGGTCGCGCGCGCGGTTCAAGGGCGCCGAGACCGGGGCGATGTCGATCGCGAGCGTCCGCGCGACGGTCGAGCAGACGGTCAACCGCGACGGCCGCGAGATCGGCGTGGTGCGGGGCCGGCGCGCCGACACGGGCGTCGAGGCCGCGCTCTTTCCCGGCCGGCTGCCGAGCGAACCGGGGCAGCTGCTCGCCCCCGCGCGCTCCGGGGCGGAGGAATGGCTCGACGCGGCCTATAGCGTCACGCGGTTCGCGCCGCCGGTCCTGATGCTTGGACCGAACGAGGCGCCGCCCCATATCCGTCTTGACCGCGCCGCGGAATTCCTGATCGGAGATTATCTCGCATGAGCACCGCGGATTCCCGCAGGCCAGATTCCCACGATCCTCAGTCCGCCAAGTCCGAGAACCGGGGCGACGCGCCCTTCGTCCTCGACAGCGACGATCTTCCCGCCCCGGCGGTGCTGAGCCCCGCCGACGCGCCGCCTCCGCCCGAGGACCAGCCCTCCGGCGAGGCGATGATGCGGATGGCGCGGATGGCGACCCGGGCCAAGGGTTCCTTCTGGGGCCGATGGTTCTGGGGTCTCTTCTCGGCCCTCGTGACGCTCGTCGTCTCGATCGCCGCCTATGACTACGTGGACCGCCTGCTCGAGCGGAACCAGACGCTCGGGCGGGTCGTGATGGTGGTGCTGGTCGCCCTCGTCCTCGTGGTGATCGTCCAGATCTTCCGCGAGATCTGGGCCTTCCGCAAGCTCGGCCGCATCGACGCCTTCCGCGCGGATGCCGAGGCCGCGCTCCGCGTCGCCGACCGCGCGCGGGCCGCGGATCTCTCGCACCGGCTGCAGCGTTTCTACGCCGGCCGGCCGGAGATGGCCTGGACGCGCGACGAGCTTGAACGAAAGCGCGCCGACGTGCTCGACGCCGACGCGGTGCTGGCACTGACCGAGCGCGCGCTCTTCACGCCGCTCGATGCCGAGGCGCGTTCGGAGATCGAGGCGGCGAGCCGCACGGTCGCGGCGGCGACCGCGATGATCCCGCTCGCGATGATGGATGTGCTGGCGGCGCTCTCGGCCAATATCCGCATGATCCGCCGCATCGCCGAGATCTACGGCGCGCATTCCGGCTTCTTCGGCTCCTGGCGCCTGCTCGGAACCGTCGCCACGCATCTCGTCGCCACCGGCGCGGTCGCCGCGGGCGACGATCTCCTGCACACCGCGGTCGGCGGCACGATGCTCGGGCGCCTGTCGCGCCGCTTCGGCGAAGGCATCGTCAACGGCGCGCTTACCGCGCGGGTCGGCGTCGCCGCGATGGAGGTCTGCCGCCCGCTGCCCTTCTCGGCCCTGCCCCGGCCCAAGGTCTCGAACCTGATCGGCCGCTCGCTGACCGGGTTGTTCCAGACCGGGGACGGGCAAAAACCCGATTGAAGCCGGTCCGGCGCTTCTCTATAGCCGAAGCATGTTCAGGCATCTCGCGCGGCGCATCCGAATTACCGGCCCGGCGCTCTGAAGTTCTCAGGGCCGCCGGACCGCGCGTCGACCCGCGCCTTGCCTTCTCCCTTGCCCGATGACGGATTCGCCCCGATGTGCGCCGATACGCCCGAAATGACACCCGACCTGACCGCGGAGCCCGACTACAAGGACACGCTGTTCCTGCCCCGCACCGCCTTTCCGATGCGCGCGGGCCTGCCGCAGCGCGAGCCCGGCTGGCTCGGGCGCTGGGAGCGGATCGGGATCTACGACCGGCTGCGGGAGAAGACGGGACGGGAGCCCTTCATCCTGCACGACGGGCCGCCCTACGCCAACGGGCATCTCCATATCGGCCACGCGCTCAACAAGACGATCAAGGACATGGTGGTGCGCTCGCACCAGATGATGGGCCATGACGCGCGCTACGTTCCCGGCTGGGACTGCCACGGCCTGCCGATCGAATGGAAGATCGAGGAGCAGTACCGCGCCAAGGGGCTCGACAAGGACGAGGTCGACATCATCGCCTTCCGCCAGGAATGCCGGAAGTTCGCCGAGGAATGGGTGGCGATCCAGCGCGACGAGTTCAAGCGGCTCGGCGTGATCGGGAACTGGGAAAACCCCTATCTCACCATGGCCTTCCACGCCGAGGCGGTGATCGCGAACGAATTCATGAAGTTCCTGATGAACGGCGCGCTCTATCGCGGCTCCAAGCCGGTGATGTGGTCGCCGGTGGAAAAGACCGCGCTCGCCGAGGCGGAGGTCGAGTATCACGACCACACGAGCCACACGATCTGGGTTCCCTTCCCGATCACGGATGGCGCGCAGGACGATCTCGCCGGCGCGCATGTCGTGATCTGGACGACGACGCCCTGGACCATCCCGCAGAACCGCGCCGTCGCCTACAGCCCCGAGATCGCCTATTCGCTCTATGCCGTGACCGAGGCGGCGGAGAACGCGCAGGCGAAGCCGGGCGACAAGGTGATCCTCGCCGAGACACTGGCCGAGGAGGTGTTCCGCGCCGCGAAAGTGACGGCGTTCGAGCCTTTGCGCGCGGTGACGGCGGCGGAACTTGGCGCGCTCACCCTCGCCCATCCCTTCCGCGGCATCGAGAGCGGCGCGGCGGAATGGGATTATGACGTGCCGATGCTCGTGGGCGAGCATGTCACCGACGACGCGGGCACAGGCTTCGTTCATACCGCGCCGAGCCACGGCGACGACGACTTCCAGCTTGGCCTGAAGCACGGCCTGCCGATGACCTACAACGTCGAGCCGGACGGCAGCTACCGAGCCGACCTGCCGCTCTTCGGCGGGCAGGCGATCATCACCCCGGATGGCGCCGAGGGTCCGGCGAATGTGAGCATCATCAAGGCGCTGCATTCCGTGGGCGCGCTCTTCGCCAAGGGCAAGGTCAAGCACTCCTACCCGCATTCCTGGCGTTCCAAGGCGCCGCTCATCTTCCGCAACACGCCGCAGTGGTTCGCGGCCATCGACAAGCCGCTCGAAGACGGGCTCGGGAACCACGGCGCCACGATCCGCGAGCGGGCGCTGGCCTCGATCGAGAATCTGGTGACCTTCACGCCGATCTCGGGACGCAACCGGCTGCATTCGATGATGCAGACGAGGCCCGACTGGGTGCTGTCGCGCCAGCGCGCCTGGGGCGTGCCGCTCACCTGTTTCGTCAGGAAGGGCGCGAAGCCCGAGGACGCGGGCTTCCTGCTGCGCGATCCGGTGGTGAACGACCGGATCACCCGCGCCTTCGAGGCCGAAGGCGCCGATGTCTGGTACCGGCCGGGCTTCAAGTCCGAGATCCTCGCCGGGCTCCACGATCCGGAGCATTACGATCAGGTCTTCGACGTGCTGGACGTCTGGTTCGATTCCGGGTCCACCCATGCCTTTGTGCTGCGCGATCGCGCGGACGGGGTGCCGGACGGCATCGCGGATGTCTATCTCGAAGGCACCGACCAGCATCGCGGCTGGTTCCATTCCTCGATGCTCCAGGGCTGCGGCACGATCGGCCGCGCGCCCTACCGCAACGTGGTGACGCACGGGTTCACGCTGGACGAAAAGGGCATGAAGATGTCCAAATCGCTCGGCAATACCGTGGCGCCCGAGGATGTGGTCAAGCAGTACGGCGCCGACATCCTGCGGCTCTGGGTCGCACAGGCCGATTATACCGCCGACCAGCGGATCGGGCCGGAGATCCTGAAGGGCACCGCCGACAGCTACCGGCGGCTTCGCAACACGCTCCGCTTCCTGCTCGGCAGTCTCGCCGATTTCGACGAGAGCGAGCGCGTCGTGCCCGCCGAGATGCCGGAACTGGAGCGCTGGGTGCTGCACCGGCTCGCCGAGCTCGATGGCGCGGTGCGCGACGGCTATGCGCGGTTCGACTTCCAGCGGGTGTTCCAGCAGCTCTTCCAGTTCTGCACGGTCGATCTCTCGTCCTTCTATTTCGACATCCGCAAGGACGCGCTCTATTGCGACGCGGCCGATGACCCCCGGCGGCGGGCGGCGCGGACGGTGATGGATCTCCTGTTCCACCGGCTCGTCACCTGGCTCGCGCCGATCCTGCCCTTCACGATGGAGGAAGTCTGGCTCGACCGCTTCCCCTCGGAGACGGATTCGGTGCATCTTCAGGACTTCCCGCATGCCGATGGCGAATGGTTCGACCCCGCGCTCGCGCAGCGCTGGGAGACGATCCGCCGCGTCCGTCGCGTCGTGACCGGCGCGCTCGAAGTGGAACGGCGCGAGAAGCGCATCGGCGCGAGCCTCGAAGCCGCGCCCGTGGTCCATGTCGCCGACGCCGAGGTCGCGGCTCTCCTCGGCTCGGTGCCCTTCGACGAGCTCTGCATCACCTCGGGCATCCGGATCGAGGCGGGCGAAGCTCCGCCTGGCGCCTTCGCGCTCGACGACACGCCCGGAGTCGCGGTGGTGCCCGCGCCGGCGCCGGGTGAGAAATGCGCGCGCTGCTGGCGCATATTGCCGGATGTCGGGACGCATCCCCATCCCGCCACCTGCGCCCGCTGCGACGAGGCTTTGGTCTGAGCATGGCGGTTCACCCGGTCGACGGCAGGATGGTCGTGCTCCACATCGGCTTGCCGAAGACCGGGACGACCTTCCTGCAGCATCAGGTCTTCGCACGCGCGCCGGAACTCGCCTTCGCGCATCGGCGCGTCACGCCGGAACACGAGCGCCTCTGCTTCGACCTCCGCCGCTACGCGCGCTTCCCGGCGCTGGCGGCGCCCTTCCTGCGCCACCGGACCGCCTCCGGCCTGCGGGCGGCGGCGCCGCGCGATCCCGGGACGCTCCTGGTCTCCGACGAGAACATCGGCCTCGACGCGCATTCGCTCTGGCGGGAACGCGGGCCGAGCCCCGAGTCGCTCGCCGCCCGGCTGGTCCCGCTGGCCGAGGCGGTCGCGCCACTCGGCCAGCTTCGCGTGCTGATCGGCATCCGGCGCCAGGATCAGTGGCTCGCCTCGCGCTACGCGGAATCGTCGCGCTATTTCGACACGTTCGGGCAGGTCGATTTCGACCGCCGCATGGCGCGCGCCCACGCGGCGGAGGACCTGACAGGCCCCTGGCGCTGGGCGGATTACGGGCTCGTCGAACGCGCTTTCTCCGAGCGGCTCGGGGCTGAGAACGTGATGCTCCTCTCGCTCGAACATCTCACGGGCCGGCCGATGCGCTCGGTTCGCGCGCTGGGCGCGTTCCTCGGGGGCGTGAACCTGCGGCCGGCGGCGGTGAAGAAGCGGCGCCGGCGCAATGCGCGGGCGCTGCGCGACAATGTCTGGCGCATGCAGAACGGCGCCGAACTGGCACTCACGAGCGATGTCCGGGACATGATCCTCGAGCGGTTCGGCCCGTCCAACGCCGAGCTCGGCGCGCGGGTGGAACTCGGCTTCTGAGGCGGCCTATTCGGCGCTGACCGGACTCTTTCCGGGTTTCCGTTCCGGAACGAGCTGCATGACGATACCGACGAAGAGCAGCCAGACCGAGGTCAGGAGCAGGCCGATCTTCACCGCGTCGCCGGGCGTGAACCGCTCCCAGACCGACCAGGCGGCGAGCGCGGCCCAGATCAGCAGCACCGGCAGGTTCACCTTCCGCCAGCGCACGGTCCGCACCGGATGGATGAATTTCAGCGGCACGAACTGGGCGAAGGCGAGTGTCACCACGATCGCCATCGTGAGCCAGACCGGGGGCGTGAAGACGAGGAACACCAGCACCAGCATCTGCCACGCCGCCGGGAAGCCCACGAAGCAGTTGTCCACCGCCTTCATCCGCACATCGGCGAAGTAGACGACCCCGGTGAGCGCGACCAGCAAGGCCGCGATGAGGCCGTAGGGGCTTGGCAGCAGGTCGGAATAGATGAGCGCGTAGGCCGGGATGAAGACGTAGTTGAGATAGTCGATCACCAGATCGAGAATGGCCCCGTCCCAGTTGCTGGCATTGGTCTTGGTGTCCACCTTGCGGGCGAGGGGCCCATCGATCCCGTCGACGATGAGCGCGACGATGAGCCAGGCGAACATCGCGGCCCAATCGCCCTTCGTCGCCGACACCAGCGCCATGAGCGCCAGCGCGGCGCCGGAGCCGGTCAGCAGATGGACCGAAAAGGCGAGCGCCTTGGTGCGTTGCTGCGTCGTCATCGAATATTCTTAGTTCGACCCCGCATAAAGAACAATCGGCGAAGATCGAAGGTTCGCGGGTCAGAAGGTCGCTGAACGGTTTCCGGGCACCCCCCGGGGGGCTTGCCCGCCCCGCCCGGCTCGCCCATGGTCGGGCCGAACGTCCCGCTCCGCGAGGCCAATCATGCGAGTTCAGCCATGCGAAACGCAACCATGCGACACTTGACCGCGCGAAACACGATCGTGCCCGGCCTGTTCCGCGCGCTGGCGCTCCTGCCGCTGCTCTGGGCCGCGCCGGCCGCGGCGCTTCCCGATCTCGGCGGGCGCGAGATCGTCGTGGTGGCCGAGAACGCCTATCCGCCGCTGCAGTTCATCGAGCCCGGCGCCTCGGAGCCGATCGGCTGGGAGTACGACGCGGTGAACGAGATCGCGAAACGGCTGAACGCGACGATCACCTACGAGACCGCGAGCTGGGACGCGATGATCCCCGCCATCGCCGAGGGACAATACGACATGGGGATGGACGGAATCACCATCCGGGACGACCGCGCCAGGATGGTCGATTTCTCCGCGCCCTACATGCGTTCGGAAATGTTCATGCTGGTGCGCGCGAGCGAGGATCGTTTCGACGATGAGGAGAGCTTCATGGCCTCCCCCGACCTGCTCGTCGGCGCCCAGCCCGGCACGACACCCTTCTATGTCGCGGTCTACGACCTTCTGGACGGCAACGAGGCCAATCCGAGGATACGGCTCTTCGAGACCTTCGGCGCCAGCCTGCAGGCGCTGATCTCCGGCGACGTCGATGTGGTGCTGACCGACGGCACCGCCGGGGAGGGCTATGTCGAGACCAATCCGGACCGTTTCAAGGTCGTCGGCGACGCGCTCGGCGCCGAGGATTTCGGCTTCATCTTCCCGAAGGCCTCGGATCTCGTCGCCCCGGTCAACGAGGCGATCGCCGAGATGAAGGCCGACGGCACGCTGGACGCGCTGAACCGGAAGTGGTTCTTCGAGTACAAGGCCGCGGAATAGCTGGTGGAAGCGGGGAGGCGGAGCGAATGACGCCGCCCGAGGGTACCGGTCCCGACCCGGCCGCGCCGGGGCCGCGCCCTAAGCGCCTTGCCCGCGCGGATTTTCCGTACTGGCTCGTCGCCACCGTCCTGATCGGCGCGATCCTGAGCTGGAACATGCTGAGCGATCCGGTCTATGCCGGCATCCTCGCCGCGCTCACCCGGGGGCTCGGCGTCACCGTCTTCGTCACGCTGACGGCCTTTCTTCTGGCCACCCTCCTAGGGCTCGTCCTCGCCACGGGCGTCCTGTCGCGCCATGTCGCGGCGCGGCAGGTCGCGCGGTTCTACATCGAGATCATGCGCGGCGTGCCGATGCTCGTCCTGCTCTTCTATGTCGCCTTCGTCGGCGCGCCGGCGCTGGTCGCCGGCTGGAACTGGGCCGCGGGCTGGCTCGGCCTGCCGACGCTCATGACGCGCGACGTTTCGCTCATGTGGCGCGCGATCATCGCACTGGCACTCGGCTACGCCGCCTTCATCGCCGAGATCTTCCGCGCCGGCATCCAGTCCGTCGATCCCGGACAGGTCGAGGCGGCGAAGGCGCTCGGCCTCTCGGGATGGCAGCGGTTCCGGCTCGTCGTGCTGCCCCAGGCGATCCGGACCATTCTCCCGCCGCTCGGCAACGATTTCATCGCGCTCATCAAGGACAGCGCGCTCGTCTCGGTGCTCGGCGTCGCCGACATCAGCCAGTTGGGCAAGGTCTATTCCGCGAGTTCCTTCCGCTATTTCGAGACCTACAACGTGGTCGCCTTCCTCTATCTCGCGATGACGATCGGGCTCTCGCTCGCGCTCCGCGGATTCGAGCGCCGGATGCGGCGCCGGGCCCCGGATCGGCGGTGAACCGCCCCCCCCTCTTCACCTCCAGCCACAGCTTCAGAGGCATGACTCAATGAAGGCCACTTACGACGAGTTGATCGACCGCTGCGCCGGTCTCGCCCCGCTCCGGACCGCGGTCGTGCATCCGGTCAAGGACACGGTGATCGAGGCGGTCGGGGAAGCGGTCGAGGAGAAACTGATCGACCCGGTTCTGATCGGCCCGGCCGCGCGCATCACCGCCGCGCTGGCGGAAGCCGGGCTCCCGCCCGACCGTTTCGAGATCGTCGAGACCGCCCACAGCCACGCCGCCGCCGAGAAGGCCGCGGAGATGGCGGCGGCGGGACAGGTCGGCGCGATCATGAAGGGCTCGCTCCATACCGACGAACTCCTCGGCGCGATCGTGAGCTCGCGCTCCGGTCTCCGCACCGAAAAGCGGGTCAGCCACGCCTTCCTGATGCTGACCGAGGATTATCCGCGGCCCTTCATCATCACCGACGCGGCGGTGAACATCGCCCCCGAACTCGCGGAGAAGGCCGATATCGTCGCGAACGCGGTCACGCTCTGGCGGGTGCTCTGGGGGCCCGCCTCGCCGAAGGTCGCGATTCTCGCCGCGGTCGAGACCGTGAGCCCGAAGATGCAGGCGACGCTCGACGCCGCCGCGCTCTGCAAGATGGCCGACCGGGGCCAGATCGCCGACGCCGTGATCGACGGGCCGCTCGCCTTCGACAACGCGGTGAGCGCGGAGGCGGCGCGGGAGAAGGGCATCGCCTCCCCCGTGGCCGGGCAGGCGGACATCCTGCTGGTCCCGGATATCGAATCCGGCAACATGCTGGCGAAACAGCTTGTCTTCATCGGCGGCGCCGACGCGGCCGGGCTCGTGCTCGGCGCGCGGGTGCCGGTCATCCTGACGAGCCGGGCCGATTCGATCCGCGCCCGGCTGCTCTCGACCGCGCTCGCCGTGCTGATGGCGGAGGCCCGCGCCATGGGGCAGGTGAAATGATCCCGACGATCCTGACCCTGAACGCCGGCTCATCGAGCCTCAAGTTCCGCGTCTTCGCCCGCGAGGGTCTGGCGTTGCTCGCCAAGGGCGCGGTCAGCCGGATCGGCGGGGAGGCGGAGCTCAAGGCGGCGCTGACCGGGGCGGAGGAGACACAGCGCGCCCTGCCCGCCCGGGCCGATCACACCGCCGCGCTGGAAGCGGTCATCGACTATATCGACGCCCATGACGACGGCTGGCGCATGGAGGCGGTCGCCCATCGCGTCGTTCACGGCGGGCTCGGCCACACGCGCGCGACGCTGGTGACGCCGGAGGTGATCGCGGAGCTGACCGCGCTCGTCCCCTTCGCGCCGCTGCACCAGCCGCACAATCTCGCGGCGATGGAAGCGTCGCGCCGGCTGGTGGGCGACGTGCCGGATATCGCCTGTTTCGACACCGCCTTTCACACCGGGCGCGATCCGCTCTTCACCCATTTCGCCCTGCCCCGCGAATTTCACGACAAGGGGGTGCGCCGCTACGGGTTCCACGGCCTGTCCTACCAGTGGCTCTCGCATGTGCTGGCGGAGGATCACCCCAACCTCCGCGCCGGGCGCGTGATCGCCGCGCATCTCGGCAATGGCGCGAGTCTCTGCGCGATGCGCGATGGGGTCAGCGTCGATACGACGATGGGCATGACGGCGGTCGATGGCGTGCCGATGGGCACGCGCTCCGGCGCGCTCGATCCCGGCGCGATCCTGCTGCTGCGGCGGAGCTTCGGCATGGAACTCGAGGAGATCGAGGATCTGATCTACAACCGCGCGGGGCTGCTCGGCCTCTCGGGCAGGACCAATGATGTCGCGACGCTCCTGAGGGACGACAGCGCGGAGGCGCGATTCGCGCTCGACTATTTCGCGCTGCGCTGCGCCCAGGCGGCGGCGGGGCTCGCGGTCTCGCTCGGCGGGATCGATGCGATGGTCTTCACCGGCGGGATCGGCGAGAACGCCGCCCCGGTCCGGGCGGCGATCCTGCGCCACATGGCGCATCTCGGCGCCTTCGACGTCATGATCATCGCCGCCAACGAGGAGAAGATGATGGCGATGGAAGCCGTGGCGCTCCTCGGGTCCGGCGCGTGAGAGGTGCGACGCGGGAGGGTTCGGGCAGCCCTCCCGGCGGCGGCTAATGCGCCATCATCACCGGCACGTCGAGCTTCTGCATCATGTTGGTCGTGGTGCCGCCGAAGAAGCGCTGGCGCAGGCGCGAATGGCCGAAGCCGCCCATCACGATCAGATCGGCGCCGAAATCGGTGGCGGCGCGCAGCAGGATCTCGCTGACGCCCTGCCCTTCGCGCGGCATCCTGTGCACGGTCGTCTTGATCCCGTGCCGCCCGAGGTAGATCGAGAGATCCGACCCCGGCTCTGGCCCGTGCCCGTCGAAGGAGGGCACCGGGTCGATCAGCACCGCGTCGACCGCGGAGGCCGACTTCAGCAGCCCGATCGCATCGCGCACGGATTTCGACGCCTCGACGCTCGCATCCCAGGCGATGATGACCCGGTCGATCCGCGGGAAATGCACCTCAGCCTCCGGCAGGAGCAGGATCGGCCGGCCCGATTCGAAGAGCGCGCCGTTCATCACCCAGTCCTGGGCCTGTTCGGCCTGGGGCGCGCGGGGCGCGATCAGCGTCAGATCGGCGTAACGGGCATAGCGCGCGGCGAGCGAGGTCACGCTGCCCCGGTCGATGAACTGCGGCTCGACGGAATAGGATATGCCCGACGCGGCGAGCACCGCCTCCACCTTGTCGGCCTTGGCCTTCGCATCGGCCTGACCCTGATCGACCTCGCTGGCCCAGAGGTCGTTCGACACCACGCCATAGGGCGAGACCGGTGGTGGCGACGCGACGCCGAGCACCAGCGTCACGAGATGCGCGTCGAGCCCCTGGCAGATGCCGATGGCCCTATTCAGCGCCGCGTCGTCCTGCTCGATGGCGACGGTCATGAACACGGTCTTGAAAGACATTGAGATTCTCCTCATGCGATGCCCCATGATAGACATGCGAGGGCGACCTGCCCATGTCATAGATCAACGGCGCGGATCACGGCGCGCGTCAGACGAGGAGTGGCTGCCATGGCTTTCGAGGATTTTCGGATGGGCGTTGCGATGCTCCTCGACGAAATCGCGAAGAATCCCGACAACAAGCACGAATTGCAGGAATCGCTGCGCGAGAAGCTGACCGAGATGCGCGATCTCGGCCTGCCGCTGCCCGAGGATCTGGTCGAGCTCGAGGATTATCTCGAGGACGATCTCGACGCGGATCGCGAGGAGGCGGATGGCGAGGGCGATGACCCGGTAGATCCCGCCCCCCGCTGATCCCTTCGCCGGGCGGAGGCGGCGAGGGCGTTCGCGAGCACGAGCAGCAGGATCGCCGCGACGACGATCGAGGGGCCGGTCGGGGTGTCATAACTCCACGACGCCCAGATGCCGCCGAGCGTTGCCACCGCCCCGGTCGCGACCGCGAATCCCCACATCTCCTCCGGCTTCCGCGCGAAGGCGCGGGCCGCCGCCGCCGGCACGATCAGCATCGCGGTGATGAGCAGCGCGCCCACGACCTTGAGCGAGACCGCGACGAGAACCGCGAGCGCGAGCGTGAGGATGAGCCGCTCCCGCCCCGCGTCGATCCCCGACGCCGCGGCGAGATCGGGATTGATCGTCGCGATCAGGAGGTTGCGCCAGCGCCAGGCGATCAGCGCGGTCACCAGCGCCGCGCCGGCGTAGATCACCGCGAGGTCGCCGCGGGTGACCGCGAGGATATCGCCGAAGAGATAGCCCATCAGATCGACCCGGACCCCGGTCAGGAAGCTCAGCGCGACGAGACCGGCGGCGAGCGCCGCGTGCGAGGCGACGCCGAGCATCGTGTCCATCGCATAGGTCCGCCCCGAGGCGACCGCCACCGTCAGCGCCATCGCGACCGCCATCGCCGCGACCCCGAGCACCACCGGCAGGTCGAGTGCCAGCGCCAGCGTGACCCCGAGGAGCGCGGCATGCGCCGTCGCATCGCCGAAATAGGCCATCCGGCGCCAGACGACGAAACAGCCGAGCGGCCCGGCGGCGATGGCGACGCCAATCCCGGCGAGACAGGCGCGGACGAGGAAATCTCCGAGCAGGTTCAAGGCTCTTCCTCCACATCCTCGAGCTCGTGATGATGATGGTGGTGCGGGTGGTCCCCGTCACCATGCGCGTGGTCATGCTCGTGGCGATAAAGCGCGAAGGTGCCGCCCGTGCCATGGCCAAAGAGCGCGCGATATTCCGGCGCGGCGGAGACATGCATCGGCGCGCCCGCGCAGCAGACGTGACCGTTGAGGCAGATCACCCGGTCCGATGAGGCCATGACGACATGCAGGTCGTGGCTGACCATCAGCACCGCGCAGCCGAGTTCAGCGCGCAGCGTCTCGACGAGCCGGTAGAAGGCGGCGGTTCCCGGCTGGTCCAGCCCCTGCGCCGCCTCGTCGAGCACGAGCAGGTCGGGCCGGCGCAACAGCGCGTGGGCAAGCATCACCCGCTGGAACTGGCCACCCGAGAGGTCGATCATCTGCCGCCGCTCAAGCCCCGCCGCCCCGACATGGGCGAGCGCGCGGCCCTGCTCGCTCCTGTCGCGGTTCGCGAAGGCGAGGAAGCGGGCGACGGTGAGCGGCATCGTATGGTCGATCGCGAGCCGCTGCGGAACATAGCCGATGACGAGGCCCGGCACCCGGATCACCGAACCCTCGGAGGGGCGGAGCGCCCCGATCAGGAGCCGCACCAGCGTGGTCTTGCCGGAGCCGTTGGGCCCGACGACGGTCACGATCTCGCCCCGCGTGATCGCGATCGAGACATCTCGCAGCACCCGGTTGCCGCCGAGCGTCACGCCCAGCCCCTCGGTCGAGACGAGAACTCCGGGAGCCTCCGTCACGCACCCTCCTCCCGGCAGGCGTCGCAAAGCCCCTCGGCCTCGACCACCAGCGTCTCGATGCTGAAGCCGCTCAGCCGCGCCTCCTCGACCAGGCCGCGCATCGCCTTCGGCGTGGCCGTCTCCGCGACCCGGCGGCAGAGGCGGCAGACGAGAAACGCCGCCGCGTGCGCCGAAACGCCCTCCGAAACGCCTACCGGGCCGCCCGCTGATCCGCGCGCCCGCCCGCCGTGCGTGCAGGCGACGAAGGCGCCGAGACGCTCGATCCGATGCGCGAGCCCGTTGGCGACGAGAAAATCGAGCGCGCGGTAGGCCACCGGCGGCTGGCTGCCCAGCCCGGCGGCGGCGAGCCGGTCCAGCACCTCGTAAGCCGTCATGGCGCGGTGTGATTCGAGCAGCGTCTCCAGCACGAAGGCGCGCGCCGGCGTCAGCCTCAGCTTGCGCGCGCGACAGGTCTCCTCGGCGGCGCGCATCGCCTCGCCCCGACAGGCGCCGTGATCATGGGCATGGAACGGATCGGTGAAGCTTGACGGTCGCATACGTTACTTTGTAACAGATCTCACGCGCGGTTGAACCCGAAAACTATGCGGGTTCGACCGCGGTCACAAGGCGCATGGGCCCGCCGCGCATCGGCCCGCCGCTCATGGGCGCGCCGTTCATGGGCCAACCGATCCGAGGACTGCCTCCATGCTGACCCCCCTGCCCCTCGCGCCGCCGAAGCTGATGCTCGCAGCTCTTCTGACCATCGTCCTGCCGGGCATCGCCGCCGGCGCGCCGGCCGTGGTCACCGACATCGGCCCGGTCGACTCGATCACCGCCCGGGTCATGGCGGGGGTGGGCGCGCCGGAACCGATCCTCCCGGCGGGCGCGGACCCGCACAGCTATTCGCTACGCCCGTCCGAGGCGCGGCGGCTCGGCGAGGCCGATCTGGTGGTCTGGATCGGCCCGGGCATGACGCCCTGGCTCGCGGACCCGCTCGACGCGCTCGCCGGCAATGCGCGGGCGCTGAGGCTCGACGAGGTTCCGGGCCTGACCCTGCTGCCGGTCCGCTCCTCGGGGCCGTTCGAGCCATCGAGCCGCGATCATGGGCACGATCATGGTGGCGATCACGGGCATGACGACGACCAAGGAGACGGGCACGATCACTCCGGGACCGGGATCGACCAGCATCTCTGGCTCGATCCCGCGAACGCCGCCGCTTTCGCCGAGGCGGTCGCGGCGGAGCTGGCGGAACTGGACCCGGAGAACGCCGGGACCTACCGCGCCAACGCAGCCGCGTTCCGCGCCGAGATCGGGGCGTTGGAGGCGGAGGTTTCGGCGATCCTGTCCCCGGCGCGTGGCAAACCCTTCATCGTCTTCCACGACGCCTACCAGTATTTCGAGCATCGGTTCGAGATTCCGGCCGCGGGGTCGGTCGCGCTGCACGACGGCGAGGCCCCGGGGGCGGCGCGGGTCGCCGAGATCCGCGACCGGGTGATCCGTGACAAGGTGGTCTGCGCCTTCTCCGAACCGCAGTTCCCGCCGAAGCTTCTCGCGACCATCACCGAGGGGACCGATGTCCGGGGCGCGGACCTCGACCCCGAGGGAGTTGGCCTCGCGGCGGGACCGGAGCTCTACCCGACGCTGATCCGGACCCTCGCGACCGACCTCGCCGCCTGCCTCGACGGCTGACGCGGAGGCGACGTTTCGGCTTTGCAGCGACCGCCTTACGGGGCATATCCTGCGCCGGGAACGCGAGGGGGCCGTCATGACCGATACGAATTCCGATGCTGGCGCGACGCCACCGAGGATTCCCGTCACCATCCTGACGGGCTTTCTCGGCGCGGGAAAGACCACCCTCCTGAACCGGCTTCTCCGCGAGGACGGTTTCCGTGACACGGCGGTGATCGTGAACGAGTTCGGCGCCGTCGGCATCGACGGCGATCTGGTCGAGGAGGCCGACGGTCGGGCCTTCGCCGAGACGACCGGCTGCCTCTGCTGCACCGTCGCGGGCGACATCCGCCTGACGCTGATCCGGCTCGCCGACGCGGCGAAGGCGGGCACGGGTCCCGCCTTCTCCCGGCTCGTGGTCGAGACCACGGGCCTCGCCGATCCCGCGCCGGTGCTCCATGCGCTGATGACGAGCGACGAGGTGATCGACCGCTATGTGCTGAACGGCGTCGTGACGGTGGTGGACGCGGCCAGCGGCGCGGCGACGCTCGACCGGTTTCCGGAGGCCCGCGCGCAGGCCGGCGTCGCCGACCTCATCCTGCTCTCCAAGACCGATCTGGCGGAGCCCGCCGACGCCGATGCGCTCCGGGACCGGCTCGGCGGAAGCAACCCGAACGCGCGCATGATCGACGCGGGCGCGGCGCGGGCCGGTGATGTCTTCGGCCTCGCGGCCTTCGATCCGGCGCTCAAAGCGCCGGAGGTGGCGGACTGGCTCCGTTTCGACGCCGACCATAACCACAACCACGACCATGACCGGGCCCACGACCGGGCCGTGAACCGCCACGGCGCGGATATCGAGGCCTTCTGCTACGAGGGGCGGGAGCCGATCAATCCCTGGGACGCCCAGGATCTGATCGGCATGCTTCAGGACAAGCTCGGGCCGGATCTCCTGCGGATGAAGGCGATCTGCCAGCTCGACGAGGACCCCGACACGGCGGTGATCCTCCACGTCGTCCAGCACATCATGCATCCGCCCGCCCGCCGGAAGGGCTGGCCCGGCGGCATGGCGCCGACGACCCGGATCGTGGTGATCGCGCGGGGCGAGAAGCGGGCCGTGGTACCGGCGGCCTTCGCCCGGTTCCTGCCGGCGCTCTCGTCCGCGGGGGAACCGCGCCGGGATGACGCCGACGCGCCGGGACATCATCACGGGCATGATCATGGACACGACCACGGGCACGCGCATGGCGGCGAACATGCCGAAGGAGGGCCGGAACGCGCCTGAACGCCGGCTTTTCGCGGTTTCCCCCCGCGGAAGTTTGCTCTAAGCAAGCGAAAGCCTCAGAACCGGGATACGGGGGAGTATCGGAATATGTCGGTCATCATCGACGTCGTCGCGCGTGAAATCCTCGACAGCCGGGGCAACCCGACCGTCGAGGTCGATGTCCTGCTCGAAGACGGCGCCATGGGCCGGGCGGCTGTGCCCTCGGGCGCATCCACCGGCGCGCATGAGGCGGTGGAGCTCCGCGACGGCGATGCGAAGCGTTTCGGCGGCAAGGGCGTGCTGAAGGCGGTCGAAGCCGTCGACGGGCCGATCTGCGAAGCGATCACCGGCCTGCGCGCCACCGATCAGGTCGCGATCGACACGCTGATGCTTGAGCTTGACGGCACGCCGAACAAGGCCAAGCTCGGGGCCAATGCCATCCTGGGCGTCAGCCTCGCCACCGCGAAGGCCGCCGCCCAGAGCCTCGGCATGCCGCTCTACCGCTACATCGGCGGCACCTCGGCCCGCGTCCTGCCGGTTCCGATGATGAACATCATCAACGGCGGCGCCCATGCCGACAACCCGATCGACATCCAGGAATTCATGGTCATGCCGGTCGGCGCCGAGACCTGCTCGGAATCGATCCGGATCGGCGCGGAGATCTTCCACGCGCTGAAGAAGAACCTCTCCAAGGCCGGCCACAACACCGCCGTCGGCGACGAGGGCGGCTTCGCGCCGAACCTTTCCTCCACCAACGAGGCGCTCGATTTCATCGTGAAGTCGATCGAGACCGCCGGCTACAAGCCCGGCGAAGACGTCTATGTCGCGCTCGATTGCGCGGCGACCGAGTATTTCAAGGACGGCGTCTACGACATGGCGGGCGAGGGCAAGAAGCGCTCGCCCTCGGAGAATGCGAGCTATCTCGCGGGGCTCGTCGACAACTACCCGATCATCTCGATCGAGGACGGCATGTCCGAGGATGACTGGGAGGGCTGGAAGCTCCTGACCGAGGCGATCGGCGGCCGCTGCCAGCTCGTCGGCGACGATCTCTTCGTCACCAACACCAGGCGGCTCGCGGAGGGCATCGAGAAGGGCGTCGGCAATTCGATCCTCGTCAAGGTGAACCAGATCGGCTCGCTGACCGAGACGCTCGCCGCCGTCGACATGGCGCATCGCGCCGGATACACGGCCGTGATGTCGCATCGTTCGGGCGAGACCGAGGATTCGACCATCGCAGATCTCGCGGTCGCGACCAACTGCGGCCAGATCAAGACCGGCTCCCTGTCGCGCTCGGATCGGCTTGCGAAGTACAACCAGCTGATTCGTCTCGAGGAGGATCTCGGCGAACACGCGATCTTCGCCGGGCGTTCGATCCTGCGCCGCTGAGCCGACCGGAGGGAGGTATCCCGCCACGCGCGGGACACCCGCTCAGCCCCACGGCGGCCACGCTCTTCGCGGGGGGTGGCCGCGCCTCGCAGACCCCGCTCCAACCCCGGACCGCCCCGCCCGGGCGCATGCCCGCCAGACGGTCGAACCAATGCCCAACGAAGACACGGCGAAGCTCTATCTCATCACGCCGCCCGCGCCGCGGCTCGCCGATTTCTCCGACACGCTCGCGGGTCTGCTCGACCGGTTCGAGATCGCCTGTGTCCGCCTCAGCCTCGCCACGCGGTCGGAGGAGGACATCGCCCGCGCCGCCGACACCCTGCGCGAGGTCTGCCACCGCCGCGACGTGCCGCTGGTGTTGTCGGACCATTTCCTGATGGTCGAGCGACTCGGGCTCGACGGCGTGCATCTCTCCGACGGAGCGCGGCAGGTGCGCGCGGCGCGCAAGGCCCTGCGGCAGGATGCGATCGTCGGCACCTACGCCCATGCCTCGCGGCACGACGGGATGACGGCGGGCGAGATCGGGGCGGATTACGTTTCCTTCGGACCGATCAGCCCGTCGAGTCTCGGCGACGGCGCGCTCGCGCCCTTCGAGCTTTTCGAATGGTGGTCGGAGATGATCGAGATCCCCGTAATGGCCGAGGGTGGTCTCAGCCCGGATCAGGCGGCGGATCTCGCGCGGGCGGCGGATTTCATTGCCTTGGGCGAGGAACTCTGGAACCATCCGGACGGCGCCTCGGCCGCGCTGCACGGCTTCGTCGCCCGACTGGGCGCCTGACCTCGCGATCCGACCCGACCCTCAGGCGAGGGGCGGCCCCTCCAGCCGAAGGCGCCGCCGGTGGCCGATGTAGCCGAGCGAGCAGACGAGCCCCATCAGCGGAATGAGCACCGCCATCGCGCGCACCGGATCGCCCATCAGCGCGCCGAGCGAGCCGACGACGAGCCCCGCGCCCATCTGGATGAACCCCGTCATCGACGCCGCCGCTCCGCCCGCCCGCGGGAAGGGCGCCATGGCCGCCGTCATCATCGCCGGCATCACGAAGCCGACGCCGAAGACATAGACCGCCACCGGCCCCATGACGCGGAGGAAGCTCGGCTCCCAGAGCAGGAGCAGCGTCAGCCCCAGCCCGCCGGTCACGCAGCAGATGACGCCCGGCAGCACCAGCCGCTCCGCCCCCAGCCGCGCCATCAGCGGCCGGGCGAGGAGCGAGGCGGCGAAGAAGGAGCCGCTCTGCATCAGCATGCCGAGACCGAACTCCGCCGGGCTGAGCCCGACCCGGTCCATCAGGATGAAGGGCAGGAAGGTGGCCTGCGCGTAGATCGCGCCGACCCCGCCCGCGATCACCGCCGTCGCGGTCAGGAACCGCGGCTCGCGCAGGATCGCCGCGTAGGTCCGGGCGATCTCTCCGACCCGCGGGCGGCGCCGCGGCCCCGGCGCCGTCTCGCGCATGAAGAGGCCGGTCACGCCGATGACGAGCAGGCCGATCCCGGCCATCGTCATGAAGATCGAGCGCCAGCCGAACCAGACGAGCAGGAACCCGCCCACGGTCGGCGCGAGCGCGGGCCCGACCGACAGGATGATGCCGATGACGTTCAGGACGCGCGACGATTCCTCGCCCGAGAACAGGTCGCGCACCACGGCGCGCGCGATGATGACCCCGGCCGCCGCGCCGATGCCCTGGGCGAACCGCGCGGCCATCAGCACCTCGACGCCGGGCGCCCAGAGCGCGAGCAGACTGGCCGCGAAATAGATCCCCATGAAGAGAAACGTCACCGGCCGCCGGCCGAGGGCGTCGGACAAGGGTCCGGCGATCAGCTGCGCCCCGGCGAAACCACCGAAATAGAGCGTGAGCGTCATCTTCACCGCCGCCTCGGTCGTGGCGAAGGCATGCACGATCTCCGGCATGGCGGGGGTGTAGATCGACATCGAGACCGGGCCGATCGCGGTCAGCATGGCGCCGATCGCCCCGACGCGCCGCGCGGTCATCACCGGCTGGGGAGCCGGTCCGGGAGTCCGCGCGCCGTTCAGGGCCGGAGTTCCGTCGATCGTCGTCATGATCGCCGCTCCTCCGGACCCGCGTCCTCGCCCACGCCGCCCCGCGCGCGCCGCAGGTTCTCGATGGCCCGCCGCGTCACGTCCTGAAACCGGAGCCAGTCGGCCTCGGAGATCCCGGAGCGGGCCGTCGCCCGCGCGGCGACGCCCGCGCGGGCGATCGTGGCCAGCACGGGCCCGGCGGCCTCGGTCAGCGCCACCAGCTTCGCGCGCCCGTCACGCGGATCGGCGATCCGCGCGATCAGCCCCTGGGCTTCCAGGCGGTCGAGGAAGCCCGTGAGGCTCATCGGCCCGATGCCGAGGCGCTCCGCCAGCACATGCTGCCGCGTCTGGCCGCCGCGGGCCACGTGGGCGAGCACCCGCGCCTCCGCCGGCGTGACCGCGACCGGCTCCTCCGCGATCCGCCGCTCGAATTCGAGTCGCATGAGCCGCGCGAGATCGCCGACGAGGAAGGACGCGCTCCCGGGATCGATCGAAGCCGACATGCAAGTGCCTCCGATGAGAGCGATAAAGTATGCCTGCCTTACTATATCGCCATCTCGGGCAACGCCAGCGGCGATTCCCGCGTCCGCGTCGGGGCCACCCGCTGGACGGAGAGGGGCAAACCCCCTTAGAAACGGGCACGAACCCCAAGGAGCACGCATGCGCATTCTGATCACCAACGATGATGGCATCAGCGCGCCTGGCCTCGTCGTCGCCGAGGAAATCGGCCGCGAAATCGCCGGGCCGGACGGCGAGGTCTGGATCGTCGCCCCCGCCTTCGAACAATCCGGAGTCGGGCACTGCGTCTCCTATATCCGCCCGATGCGGATCGAGCCGCTCGGCGAGCGGCGCTTCGCGGTCGAGGGTTCGCCCGCCGATTGCGTTCTCGCCGCCGTCGGCGACATTCTCGCCGACACGCCGCCGGATCTCATCCTCTCGGGGGTGAACCGGGGACATAACGTCGCCGAGGACACGCTCTATTCGGGCACGATCGGCGGCGCGATGGAGGGCGCCCTGCACGGCTTCCGCTCGATCGCGCTCTCGCAGTATTTCGGCCGTCCGCGGCCCGATCTCGATCTCTTCGCCGCCGCGCGGGCGCATGGCGCGGATGTGGTCCGGCGGCTCCTCAAGGGCGCCAGCTGGTCGAAGACCGGCTACCGGCTTTTCTACAACGTGAACTTTCCCGCCGTGTCGCCGGGCGAGGTCCGGGGGCTGCGCGCCACCGCGCAAGGCAATCGCGCCGGCCCGACCTTCGGGACCCAGCCGCATATCTCGCCGAACGGGCGGCGCTATCTCTGGCTCACCCATGGCCATGGCAATTCCGATACCGCGCCAGGGACCGATGCCCGCGAGTGCCACGACGGTTATGTCACCGTCACGCCGCTCAGCGCGGATCTGACCGTGCGCGACCAGATCGAACCACTCGCCCAGGCGCTCGCATAGGAGAAGACGCCGATGGACCCCCTCGAGAGCCAGATGCAGTTCGTCTTCAACCTGCGCTCCCGCGGGATTACCAACGCCGATGTGCTAAAGGCGATGGAGAAGACGCGGCGGGCGGATTTCCTCGAAGGCATCTTCCTCGAGCGGTCCTACGAGGACACGCCGCTGCCGATCGCCTGCGGCCAGACGATCAGCCAGCCGACCGTGGTCGGGCTGATGACCCAGGCGCTCGATGTCACGCGGCGCTGCAAGGTGCTCGAGATCGGCACCGGCTCCGGCTATCAGGCGGCGATCCTGTCGCATCTCGCCCGGCGGGTCTATTCCGTCGAGCGTCACCGCGCCCTCGCGCTCCGCGCGCGCGACCTGCTGCGGCGGATGGAGCTCGGCAACATCACCGTGGTGCATGGCGACGGGTCGATGGGACTGCCGGAACAGGCGCCCTTCGACCGCATCATGCTGACCGCCGCCGCCGAGGACCCGCCGCGCAACCTGCTCGACCAGCTTCGCATCGGGGGGGTCATGGTGCTGCCGGTCGGCCAGACCGACGCGGTGCAGCAGCTGATCCGGGTCGACAAGAGCGAAACCGGCTATGAATACACCGATCTCGGCGCCGTGCGGTTCGTGCCCCTTGTGGAGGGAGTCGCCGAGGATGTATCCGACTGAAACCAGCTTGAACCCGGGGAAATCGACCATGCGAGACGCCAGACCGCCGAGATCCGGCCTTCCCGTCGGCCCGGCCCGTTCCGAGCGCCGGACCACCCTGCCCGGCGCCGCGGCGCTTCTGATATCGAGCGCGCTGGCGCTCTCGGGCTGCGCCGGCTACGAGGACTTCAATCCCTTCGGCGGTGGTGGCGGCGCACCCGCGCCGACCGGGGTGATCGCCAACCAGGCGCCGGACGCGCGGGGTGTCATCACCTATGCCTCCTATCAGGTCGTCGTCGCGCGCGACGGTGACACGGTGGCGACGATCGCCAACCGTCTCGGCCTGACGCCGGCCGACCTCGCCGGCCGCAACTCGCTTCCGGCCGACTACATGCTACGTCAGGGCGAGATCCTGCTGCTGCCGGACAGCTTTCCCCGGCCGAGCGCGCTCGGAGGCGATGTGACGACGCAATCGCTCGACGGCGGCTGGAGCCCGGAACGGGCTTCCCAGGCGATCGACGGCGGCGCGACGACGGTGGGCGCGGGCACGACGAACCCGTTCCAGAACGGCCAGGGCGCGCCGCTGATCGACCCGGTGCGCCACCGCGTCGAAGCGGGCGAGACCGCCTATTCGATCGCCCGGCTCTACGGCGTCTCGGTCACCGCGCTCGCCTCCTGGAACGGCCTCGGCCCCGATCTCGCGGTACGCACGAGCCAGGAACTGCTGATCCCGATCGTGAGCGGCGCGAACAGCATCTCCTCCGATCCGGCGAGCGAAACGCCCGGACAGGCGACACCGATCACCGCGCCGCCGAGCGCCTCGACTCCGCTGCCGGAGAACATCGAGACACCGGAGACGCCGGTCGCGCCCGATCTCGGCCAGTACCGCACGCCGCAGGGCGGAAGGTTGCAGGCACCGGTCTCGGGGGCCATCGCCCGGCCCTACGATACCGCCGATCCGAACGGCGTCGGCTACTCGGCGGCGGCCGGAACCCCGGTCCGGGCGGCGGGCGATGGCGAGGTGGCGCTGATCTCGAACGAACTCGGCGGCCAGGGGTCCATCGTTCTCATCCGCCACCGCGACGATCTGATGACGACCTACAGCACGCTCTCCAACGTCTCGGTCCAGAAAGGCGACAGCGTCAGCGCCGGCCAGGTCATCGGCAATGTCGCCCCGCGCGACCGGCCGGAGCTGCAGTTCGATGTCTTCCGCGGCACCACCAGCGTCGATCCCCGGGCCTATCTCCCGAACTGACGCCTGAGAACTGACGCCGGAATCGAACGCGCCCGGGACATGGGCCCCGGGCGCGCGGACTTTCCCGAATACAGGCCACGCGGGCGCGTGGCCCCCCGCGCCGGTCCTAGTCACCTGAATCTAACGTTCGCCGCATAGGGCTTTCTGGGTTCTCTGACAGAAGCGCTTGACGGCGGCGAGGATTTCGTCGGCGGATTTGACCCAATTGTAGGGCTTTGGGTTTTCGTTGTGGGCCTCGATGAATGCGACGATATCAACCTCCNCATAGGGCTTTCTGGGTTCTCTGACAGAAGCGCTTGACGGCGGCGAGGATTTCGTCGGCGGATTTGACCCAATTGTAGGGCTTTGGGTTTTCGTTGTGGGCCTCGATGAATGCGACGATATCAACCTCCAACTCCGCCGTCGAGCGATGGACGCCGCGACGGAGCCGCTTCCGGGTCAGCTCCGCGAACCAGCGTTCGATCTGGTTGATCCAGCTCCGCGAGATCGTGCCCCATCTGTTGGTGTAGCTCACGGCGGGCCTGGCGCTGACTGGCCGGCGGAGCTGGTCAGTCGCGCTGAGCGGCAGGCAAGCTGACGGTGAGATCATCGCGGATCGGCGCGAGCGTTTCCAGCGTGAGATAGCGACCGCGCTGGACGGTCCATTCCTCGGTCTGCTCCATGAGAATGGCACCGACGAGCCGCCGGATCGAGGCCTCGTTCGGGAAGATCCCCGGCCTTATGTATCAAGAGCACCATGGCCCTAACATAGCCTCAAGCGGTTGAATCCGCTAGGCTAAAGCATGGGAACCGAATTCCGCCCTAACCAGATCTCAGCCGCGAGCATCAACAACCGGACACCCTGAAGAACGGGGCTTGAGAGCATCATTTGGGCGCCGAGGCGCTGTCTTGGGCGTTCTGGTACGCATATGATGACCGTTTCCGCGCTTTCACCGGGCGCTCCGGGGACCGGGGTCGCCGTTTCCCGGCTGTTGTGCTTCACGCGGCCGCTTCCCTCCGCTCCAGGAAGACGAGCCGCTTCATGTCGAAGGCGATGTTGGCCAGGCCGATCTTCACCTTGGCGCGGGCGATGCCGATGGTCCTCACGCACAGTCCCATGCGCCCCTTTT